>NZ_JAQMTI010000294.1:0-10190 GCF_028329225.1 Sphaerospermopsis kisseleviana CS-549
GGACTGGGGACTGCCTCCTGCCTCCTGCCTCCTGACTCCTGCCTTCTGACTCCTGGATCTCCTGACTCCTTGATCTCCTGACTCCTCGATCTCCTGACTCCTCGATCTCCTATGTCATAATTATGCAACCTGCAAGAACATTTGAAGATTTAATAGTTTGGCAAAAAGCACATCAATTTGTATTAGGAGTATATCAATTAACGGCTAATTTTCCTAAATCAGAAATATATGGGCTAACTTCTCAGTTTAGACGTGCATCTGTTTCTATTCCTGCAAATATTGCAGAAGGGTTTAAGAAAAAAGGAGATGCAGATAAAGCAAGATTTATGAATATTGCACAAGCTTCTGTGGAAGAATGTAGATATTATCTTATTCTGGCAAATGATTTACAATATGGTGATACATCAGAATTAATGTTGCAATTAAAGGAAGTGAGTAGGTTATTAGATAGTTATGCTAAAGCTATTTTAAACAAGTAATCCTTCTGACTCATTCTGACTCCTTGATATCCTGACTCCTGGATCTCCTGACTCCTGACTCCTTGAACTCCTGACTCCTTGAACTCCTGACTCCTTGATCTCCTGACTCCTTGATCTCCTGACTCCTTGATCTCCTATTTTTTATGTATCAGGCGCAACCACCCTTAGAATTTATCCCCCCAGCCTTTAACCCCTTGTTGTTAAAATGCGTACATTTGTTATTGCCCCACTGGATCAGCTGGAAAACTCCCATTAACCAAATTGAAGCAGAAAATGTAGAAGTTTTAGCGGAGCTTTATGATCAGTTTCAAGCTGGTAAAATTCGGTTTATGTTAGCGTTTCGTCATCCAAAAACAGAAGATCCTTTTTGTTTAACTTATTTATTTTCTCAGCTTTTACCCAAGGTAGCAAAACAGCAAAATATAAATTTACAATATCCCATTCATGCCCATTTTATTTATGATCGGGGTATTCCTTTATGGGCTGGTAAATATATAGGTTGGTTAGCTGCTAATTTAGGTGGTACTCCTATTCAAAGAGGTAAAGCTGACTGGATGGGGTTGCGTTCTGCTAAAGATTTATATATTAATGGTAAATTCCCCATGGCGGCTGCTCCAGAAGGTGCTACTAATGGTTTATCAGAAATTATTAGCCCTTTAGAACCGGGTATTGCTCAAATGGGTTTTTGGTGTGTAGAAGATTTACAAAAAGCAGGGAGAAATGAAGAAGTTTTAATTGTCCCAATTGGGTTAAAATATAGTTATGTTGATGAACCTTGGGAAGCGATCGCCAATTTATTAACTCAGTTAGAAATTGCGAGTGGTTTAAATTTTCAATCAGCTAATAATAGTAGTTCCTTTGAGTTACTTTATCCCCGATTATTGACTTTGGCAGAACAATTATTAGCTATCATGGAGAATTTTTACAGCAAATTTTATCATCAAACCTTGCCAGATGAAAAGATTACTAATGGGGAAATTAAAGATAGAAATGAAGCCTTAGCTTACCGATTACAATCTGTAATGAATATAGCGTTATTCATTGCTGAACAATATTTTGATTTACCATCAAGAGGTAATTGGAATGATCGATGTAGAAGGGTAGAACAAGCCGGATGGAATTATATATTTAGGGAAGATTTTAAAGATATGAAATCATTATCAACCATTGAGAAAAGTCTAGGGGATAGAATCGCCGAAGAAGCTTATTTTCGGATGTGGCACATGAGATTAGTAGAAAGTTTTGTAGCAGTTTCTGGTACTTATATCCGAGAAAAACCCACAGTAGAAAGATTTGCCGAAACGACTTTACTATTATGGGATATGGTGAATAAAATTAAAGGTAATAATCCTTTAAACCGTCCAGAATTAGGTAAACAAAAAGCCAAAATTTCCGTAGGTAAACCAATATCTGTATCTGAACGTTATCCCACCTATAAAGGTAGTCGAGTAGGTGCAAGACAAGCGGTATCTGAGTTAACAAGTGATTTACAGCAGGTGTTGCAAGAGTTGGTGATCAATTGATAATTGATAATTGATAATTGATAATTGATAATTGATAATTGAGGGAGCATCCAAATTTTGAAAAAATAAGAAAAAATAAATGCAGCAACACCAAAAACTCTCTCCAACTCTTTTACCTTTGTGTACTTTGTGTCCCTTGCGGTTCAATCAAATAAAGCCTGGGGTAATTTGCTGTTGTGAGATAAAAATAAACTTACACATTTAGGATGCTCCCATAATTGACAATTAAAAATTGACAATTACCTATCCCTGAAATTCAGAGGATTTCAAAAGCAGAATTTTTGGCTTTTTCCCCTTTCAAGGGTAGGTTTTAAACCTTTAATGAAACAATTGTCAATTGTCAATTGTCAATTGTCAATTGTCAATTGTCAATTACCACCCCTAGCAACCCCACCAGTACGACGGGGATCAGCAGCAGCAGATAAACCATGTTGGGGATGCCATAAAGTGGCCTGCACTCCGCCAAAATACATAGAGAGTTTAGGGAAACAATGGGTAATAAAACCCCCTATTTCATCCTTGGGAATACCAGCTTCCATGACTACAGTAGGTTTACCATCCCTAGTTTCAACGTGCAGACGAGGATGGGCGATCGCCTCTTCTAAAGACATTCCCAAATGCACAAAATTCAGCAATACTTGAGCTATGGCTGTGGTAATACGAGAAGCACCAGGAGAACCAATAGCTAAAACCCTACCATCAGCACATCTAGCAATAGTTGGGGACATATTAGAAGTTAAACGCATTCCTGGGTTTAAATGGTGACATCCTTGGGGATGTAATTCTATTTCTCCCAAAGAATTATTCAACCAAAACCCAGTACCACCAACCATCACTCCCGAACCATAACCAGCAGAAGCGGTAATAGAACAAGCTAAACCGTTACTATCAACGGTGGAAATGTGAATAGTTGAAGGTGAAGATAACAGAGTTTGCGGTTTTCCCACACGGGCTAATTCTAGGAGTTTTGCAGTTTCCCCAGTGCGATCGCTGCTAAAATCAAGATGATGGTTGCGGTAGTTTAAAACTGCGTGTTGCACCTCTACCATTTGTTTAACAGTCGTTAAATTCCATTCTTGCACAGAATTATCATCTAAAAGTAACAACATTGCCGCCAAACAAGCACCACCCACAGCGGGAGGAGGATTAGTTGCAATTTGCCAATGATCAAAATTAATGCAAATAGGCGATCGCTCTACCGCCTCATAAGCAGCCAGATCCGCCGCCGTTAACAAACCTGCATTTTCCTGAATTTCCGCAACAATCCGCTTTCCTAATTCCCCAGTATAAAAAGCCCGTACCCCCTCCTGGGCAATCAATTCTAGACTCTCAGCTAGTCCAGGAACATGAACAATTTCCCCTTGTTGTAGGGGAGTACCATCCTCATGGTGTAGCGTCTTATAGCTGTCAGGATGCCACCCAAAAATAGCTGCATGGGTGTAATGTAAATATTCCGCCGCACCCCCAGAAAGGGGAAAACCTTGTTTAGCCCATTTTCGTGCAGGTGCTACCACATCAGCCCAAGGTATATTTCCGTACTGTTCCCAAGCCTTGCCCAAAGCCGCAAACATTCCCGGAGTGGCAATACTACCATAACCAAGCACCGTACTAATTTCACCACCATAATCAAAGAAAACTTCCCGAATACCCTGGCCAAAACGCTCATCTTCTAAACCTCTTCCTGGCATCTCTGCATAACCATCAATGACAATAGGATCAGCATTAGCTGGCCAGATAGTGATAAAACCACTACCACCGGCAGCCATCACCCCCAAATCAGTACACATAGAAACAACAGTAGCAGCGATCGCAGCATCAACCGCATTACCTCCTTGGTTAGCAACAGCAGCACCAGCATCCGCAGATATTTGAGAACCAGAGGCAATAATTACTTGTGGCATAGTGGAAAAATCGTCAACACTTACCTACCATAACTTGAGAAGTTGTCAGCATTCAGCTATCAGTAATCAGTAATCAGCTTATAATGGCAGAAACAAAGATTTAGCAGCATTAATTGAGTAAATTTACACTCTGTGCATTTGTGATTGTTCTTTGTATTTTAGCATTGAAAGCTGATAGCTGATGGCTGAATACTTGTCAATTGACAGCTAAGATCATAGATAAATATATCAATAGTCTCAGGTGATGTCATGTTAACGAATATTACAGAAAATCAGACTCCACCAGTTGAGGTTATCCCAGACTACGAACCCCCCCTACCACCAACCGATTTAATATTTGATGATGGAGTTCCCTTGGAAAGTAACCGCCACCGCATCGCCATGAATGTTTTAATTTATTCTTTACAACAAGCATGGTCAGACCGTCAAGATTATTTTGTTGGCGGGAATATGTTTATCTACTATAGTAGTGAACAACTGAGAAATAAAGATTTTCGTGGTCCAGATTTTTTTGTTGTTTTGAATGTCCCCAATAAAGAAACTCGTCAAGGTTGGGTAGTTTGGGAAGAACAAGGACGCTACCCAGATGTAATTATTGAATTAATGTCTCCCTCAACTAAGAATGTAGATTTGGTTCTCAAAAAAGAACTTTATCAAAACATCTTTAAAACTAGAGATTATTTTGTTTATGATCCTTTTGATCCTCACTCCTTAAAAGGTTGGCATTTAGATAATCATTTTGTTTATCAACCTTTAACAGCTAATGAAAAAGGCTGGTTATGGTGTGAAACATTAGAATTTTGGTTAGGAAATTGGCAAGGAATACTAACAAGAGAAACCGCCACTTGGTTAAGATTTTATGATCAACAAGGAAACTTAGTTCTGTTACCAGAAGAAGCTGAACGTCAACGAGCAGAACAAGCAGAACAAGCGAGAAAAGAAGCTATACCCAAATTATTGCAAATGGGTTTAACTGTTGAACAAATTGCCCAAGCTTTAGCATTATCAATTGAGGAAGTACAAAAAGTGACTACAACATTAACATAAACAACCACTAAAAAATTAATTACTGCTCGTTCCCAGTCAGAGACTGGGAATGCTTAATCGAGGCTCTGCCTCAAATTTACAGTAAGATAGATCCTGCCATAATTCATTCCCATAAAACCCTATTTACCACTTACAAATTTTCAGAATCTACACCCATAGTCTGAAGATTTGGCAATAATTTGATCAAAAATAAACCAGTAATGCCACCGTAAGTTAATCCCATCACTAAACTACCTGCTACTGTAGCCGCAAGCAAAATTGTCCCTAGAGTTTCTAAACCTCCTCTGACTATTTGCCCAGCAATAACACCAGCGATAATACAAGCTAATACCCCTATACCTGCGCCCACTGTAACACCAATAGAATTGGCAATTAACCATTTAAGAGTCTTATTTTTCTGCCATTTCATCGTTCGTGCTTGGGCAAAACTCAGGGAAATGATACCACTGACTAAGCCAAAAATTGAGCTAATAATACCATTAGAAGTCATAACAAGTATGAGGCTACCGATACCACAACCAATGCTGAAACCAAAAGTAGTGGCTAATATCCATTTAGCAGATAATTGATGGCGTAAAACTAACTTTTGGGCAATACCCACACATAAACCACCCAACGCACCACCCCAAAAACCGGAAATAGCAGATAAAGAAGAATTGATTGCCGGTAAACTAGAAAATAAACCCAAGAAAAAACCAATAACAATGGCAATAGTTGTGGCGAATACCCACCACCAATATTTTGCTTTCAGAGTTGGATTTGACATAAATTTTATACGATTTTCTACAGATAAACAAATGAGATTTGTAAATGGTTGGTCAATACTTATCGGTTAAGCAAATGTAGGTTGGGTTGAGCGACAGCGAAACCCAAAAAAATCCTTGAGAATGTTGGGTTTCGTTCCTCAACCCAACCTACCATATAATGACTTTTTAGCCTTAACCGAGCAGTATTGAATGGTTGGTAATCATGGGAACGAGAAAACGAGAAATAAAAACCTGAATTGATCAGGTTTTTGTAAAATTATCATATTTACACATAGAAAGTATAGCGTCTAAATTATTCTCTTTCATGTCTCCTTCATTCATATTTTTAAACAACACCGTAAACGCACCAGCACCCAAACCATCCTGCGGAAACATCCGATAACAAGGAATACTTGTTAAATGTGATTGATATTTAGATAAATGACTAACTTCCACAGCTTGAAATTGGGGAAATCTTGCTAACAACCATTCACAAACCTGCTCATTTTCTTCTGGGGAATAGGTGCAAGTCATATAAACTAAATACCCTTGAGGTGCAACAACTTGGGCTGAATTAGCAATAATTCTTTTTTGACGATTAGCACTTTTATTAATTGCAGTATGATGAAAACAACCCGGTGCTTTTTCACCTTTTGCTAGTAAAGATTGACCCGTACAAGGTGCATCAACTAAGACTAAATTACTAGATTCTGCAAACATCTCTACAAAAATACTAGAATCTCGATTTACCACACAACTAGGTTGAATATGGCAACGTTTCAAGTTAGAAATTAACATCCCTAAACGTTTACCAATGACTTCATTACTAATTAATAAATCAGGTTTTAACGCTTTCCAAGCAAATACACTCTTGCCTCCTGGTGCAGCGCACATATCAAATACTAAAGGTACTGGTTGATTAATTGTTAACAACACAGAAGCCGCAAATACAGAAGAAAAATCTAAACAATAAAAATATCCTTGTTGATGTAAAGGATGTTGACCTGGTTTTTCGCCCAAAGATAAACGATCTACAAATTCTGGTTGCCAAAGTGTTGGTGTTTCTACTGCAAAAGGTGAAACTTCAAGCTTGTCTTGACACCAAAGAATACAAGGTGCAAAAGGTTGAGGATTAACTAAAGATGCAATAAACTTTGCTTGTTCATCTGCATCATCAAATAAACGACGGGCAACTTTAAGTAATAAATTTGAAGGCTTTTCCATATTCACAAATTGGGTAATTTTAGCTATTTAGCACAATATTGAAAGTGTTACACCAGAACAATGTAATTAAGGCATTTGGCTGCATACTGAAAAGATAATGACCAACATTGAGATTGCGTTTTTAAAGCGCGTCCGGCGCTGCTTCTGGCCTTTGGCTAGAAGCTAACCGTTTTTTGACAGTTGTTAAACTAACCCATTTGCACCGGAGAGGTCATGATCTTAGATAATTTTCCACAAAAACTGCGCCAAGAAGCACAACTTTGGCGAGATGAAGGACTTATCAGTTCTTCCCAATACCAGCAAATTGCCGACCGTTATCAATTTAACAAAATAGAAGCGGCTGCAAAAGAAAGTTCTGGTTTAATAGCCATTGCTGTCGGTGGTTTACTTTTAATTTTAGGTATCATTATCTTTGTAGCAGCAAATTGGCAAACATGGTCAAGAGAAGTTAAATTTATCTTGTTGATGAGTTTGTTTTTGTCTACTGCTATCACGGGTTTTTTGACTTGGAGAGAACCGACTCTTGCTAAGGGAGAAGGTAAAAAACCACAACGCAACAAACGTCTATTAGGAGAAGCTTTACTCATTCTCAGCGCCTTAATTTTGGGTGCAACTTTAATGCTGATGGCGCAAATATTTAATATTAGCGGTTCAGCTACCCAGTTATTTTTAGCTTGGGGGTTTGGTGTTTTACTCATGGCTTATAGTCTATCACTCAATTCTTTGGGTGTTGTGGCTATTATCCTGTTACAAATTGGTTATTGGTTAGGACTGAGAGAATTTTGGTCTGCTGGTAGTGATTTTAATTGGGCGCGTTTAGCTGTGCGACATACGCCGTTAATTTCTTGGTTGTTGTTTGTACCTTTGGCGTATATTTGTCGTTCACGGGTGATTTTTATCTTAGCAGCGATCGCTTTTACTCTTTCTCTACAATACAATCTCAATCCTTTACCATTATTAACTTTTTCTGATGTTATTCCTTGGGTTGCTTCTTTTGCTTTAGCATTACCACCTGCTTTATTTTGGAGTTATGATGATTTGTTGTTCCCAACTGTTAATTATCGGTTATTTCAAAATATAGCCCGTAATTTAGCTTTGGGGTGTTTTGCTGTGGTGTTTTATTTATTGTCTTTCCGTTGGCAATGGCAATCTTTCAGTTTTGGTAATTCGCCAAATAATTTCTCCAATGTTTTTCAATCTTTGCCTATCATTGATTTAGGCATTCTTAGCGGTTTAGCAGTGTTGCAATGGTTATTTCTGTTTCGTCATCGTCATAACCCAACCCGCAGAGAAGTATTTTTTACTATCACTGTCATTAGCATTTTTCTGAGTTTCATTGTCATTGTACCTTTTTGGCATCAAGCTATAAGTCGTATTACTGAACTAGGCATTTTTGTTTTCAATGTTCTGTTGATCACGTTAGCTTGGGGACTGATGCAACAAGGTTTAAAGTTGAGTAACAGAACTTCTTTTTGGTGTGGTATGCTATTATTTATCCTGCAAATTATCAGCCGGGTTCTAGAGTACGACACTGATTTATTATTTAGATCATTGGTGTTTGTATTGTGTGGTTCTGGTTTGATTTCTGCCGGTCTTTGGTTTGAACGTCGTTTACAGGAACGTGCTACTGTTAAAAAACAATAGCAGGTGACAGGTGACAGGTGACAGGTGACAGTGCTAAACGCCTTTGAGTGTCAAGGTTTTAGTTTAGATTAATGTCCTAACCGCCTTCTCTACGGCTACAATTGCGGAAATTAGAATTAAAAAATATATTAAATCTCTGCGTTATAAATCCTATTAGTCATGGGTAATAGGGAATAGGGAATAGGGAATAGGGAATAGGAAATAGGGAATAAGGGTAAATTATTTGTATTTTCCCAATCACCAATTACCTTTCCCCAATCACCAATCACCAATTACCAATTACCAATTACCTTTCCCCAATCACCAATCACCAATTACCAATTACCAATCACCAATTACCAATTATGACAAATAACTCACCAGAACAAAATAAAACCTTAACTCCAGAAAAGGAATTTTCCGAAAAGTTAACTTTTCGTGATTACTTAATTGCTACTGAACAAAAGGCCAATCAACCATTACCAATTTGGCGGTTAGTAGCACCTCTAATGCTGCAAGTAGGGTTAATTTTAGCAGTTCCCACCCAAGCAATGTATACAGAAATGACAGGTAAAAGTGTGATTTTGCAAACTTTACCTGCATATTCTAATAATGTGTTACAGGGTTCTGCTTTGTCCTTTGATTATAATATCTCTCGTACTGAAAATTTGCGAAGATTACCGGGTTGGAAAGATTGGGTAAGAGAAAATTCTCTGAGAAATGGCAGAATCAATCAAGGCAGTACATTATATTTGATTTTGCAGGAACAACAATCTTTTAATCGTGGTTTGAATCGTGATTTTAATCGTAATGTTCCCGCAGCTTGGAAACCAGTGCGTGTGAGTAGCGATCGCCCGATTTATTTAGCTAATAATCAGGTAGCTTTAAAGGGTAATTATCAAGATGGGTTGATTAATTACGGTTTGGAAAATTATTATCTTTCCGAAGAACAAAGACAACAGATTAATAATGATTTGTTGCAAGCACAGCAAAACCGAAATGGAAGTAGAACACCGATCATTGTCAGGGTGAAAGTAGATCCTCAAGGTAATGCTGTACCAACGAGTATGTGGATAGGCGATCGCAATTATCGCTTTTAATTAGGGAACAGGGAACAGAAGGCAAAAGGCAAAAGTGAATATTCTTTCTCCCCCTGCACCCCTGCTTCTTCCCCAGTCACCAATCACCAGTCACCAATCACCAGTTACGTAAATTCCAAGCTGCACCAAAAGCAGCACCCGCACCAGCTAATAATCCCGTACTCATACCTTGAATTGTTTTTTCGACTGGGTTTTGGGTAATACATTCACTGGTAATTGTATCAGCACGCATACACATTTTACTTTCTGCCCAACTAGCAGTTCCGCCTAAAATAACACCAGATAAACTACAGGAAACAACAAGCAGTAACAAGCGTTTCGTTTTTATATCCATAGATGGATGTGTAAAGTAGAGGAGTGAGGTAAAGTTCCCACTACTTTACACTATATTTTAGTGATTGATGATTGGTGATAGTTGACAGTTGACAGTTGACAGTTGACAGTTGACAGTTGATTGGGAAACATAAAATTGATTACCCAGTCCCCAGTCCCCAGTCCCCAGTCCCCAGTCCCCAGTCACCAGTCCCCAGTCCCCAGTCCCCAGTCC
>NZ_JAQMTI010000295.1:0-8571 GCF_028329225.1 Sphaerospermopsis kisseleviana CS-549
CTTTTTCATCAATGTTCCCTGTGACTTCTATTGCTTTCATTTGTTGATCCGGATGGTTATTTATATTTAGTTTAACGATTACTGGCAATTTTGAGTTTCATCACTGACTCTTTTATGAAAAACATTATATGAATGTACTCGGTTTTGGTTGCTACTTGATTTCAGTTTAGGCAAGGTATTGATTCCGTAAAAATACCCGTGTTAGATTAGGTGTTAACGAGTATAATCTAAAATATAATATTCAGCATCTAGTTGTGATTAACCAGTTGATTAACCAGGAGTATCAATAATGCCAGTAGGAATGCCCGAATTTGTGGAAAACCCTGAAAATCGTTGTCCGGTAATTCTTTTGTTGGATACTTCTGGTTCAATGTCAGGGCAACCTATCCAGGAGTTAAATAGAGGTTTGGCGGCTTTCAAAGAAGATGTAATGAAAGATGCTCAAGCTTCTTTAAGTGTAGAAGTTGCTATTGTCACCTTTGGACCGGTGAAACTGACGCAAGATTTTGTCACTATAGACCATTTTACACTGCCAAAGCTAGAAGCAGATGGTGTAACGCCCATGGGTGAGGCGATAGAATACGCTTTAGATTTATTAGAAACCCGCAAACAGTCGTATAAAGATAACGGTGTCCATTATTATCGTCCTTGGGTATTTTTAATTACCGATGGTGCGCCTACAGATTATTGGCAAAATGCAGCGCAAAGGGTGAGAGAAGAAGACGCACAGCGCCGAATGTTGTTTTTTACCGTTGGTGTTCAGGGTGCAGATATGAATAAACTCCGACAAATTGCCCCTCCAGAACGTCCTCCAGTAACTCTGAATGGTTTAGATTTTCGCTCTTTATTTGTTTGGCTTTCCACTTCCATGAAACGGGTTTCTAGTGGCAAAATAGGTGAAGCTGTGGCATTACCGCCGGTGGGATGGGGGCAAATTACAACATAATTTGTATCAACCAGATCCCCGACTTCTAATATTAAGTTAATAATTTATTGACATTATCAAAGAAGAAGTCGGGGATCTTAAATTAGATTTTGAGGATTTATTTATTGTGAGTTGGAAAGCTATAGCGCGTTCTGCAACGGGAACGAGTCATCAAGAGCAAAAAATACCTTGTCAAGACTGCGGAAATTATCGCATTTTTAAAGATGTGATTGTGGGCGCGGTTGCTGATGGTGCTGGGAGTGCTAAATATTCTCATATTGGTTCTGAAATAGCGGTAGAAACTGCGCTCAAATATCTTTCTAGAATTAGTGAGTATCTTCAGAAGCGAAAACGATTTTGGGAAAATTTTTCTCGACCACTTTCAGAACAAGAAGCGAAAAAACTTTTTACTAAAACCGTTAAAAATGTAATTACAGAGTTAACAAAACAAGCAGCTAGTAAGGATTATTCTGTTCATGATTTAGCTTGTACATTGTTGGTTTTTGTAGCGACTCCTGAATGGGTTGCAGCTATGCAAATTGGGGATGGATTTATGGTAGTGCGTTCCCAAGATCCAGAATATAAATTATTGTTTGAACCAGATAAGGGAGAATTTTTCAACGAAACAACTTTTGTGACTTCAGTTAATGCGCTGGAGGAAATGCAGGTAAAGGTAATTTCAGGAAAACAAGAGTTTATTTGTGCTTCTACTGATGGATTAGAAAAAGTAGCAATTCGTTTGAGTGACTGGCAACCTTTTTCCCCATTTTTTAAACCTTTGGAGGAATATTTGCGAGAAACAGATAAACCAGAAGAGGATGATCAATATGTGATTGATTTTCTCAATTTTGAGCGTTTAAATTCTCGCACTGATGATGATAAAACTTTGCTTTTGTGTCTCTTTGAAGAAGAGATTTAGAAATTGTAGGTTGGGTTGTTCGCGTTAGCGTTGCGAAGCAATAGAATGAAACCCAACATTTTCAATATTTATGAGATTTTGTTGGGTTATGCCTTCGGCACGCTCCGCGAACGCAAAGCCTCAACCCAACCTACGATTTTAGGATTTTAGACATATATTTCAACCCATTTCATTAAAATTATATGACAGTTCTTATCTGTGCCAGTACGGGAAAATCAATTACTCTGTTGGGTGAAGAGATTGCTAATAGTGGTGAAGCGAAAGTTTGGCGAACTAATCAAAATGGTTATTTAGCGAAAATATACCATTCTCCCACACCGGAACGGGTGCAAAAATTAGCGGTAATGATAGACCACCCACCCACAGAACCAAATTCCCATCTTCATCATGTTTCCTTTGCTTGGCCTAAGTCAGTTTTGAAAAATGCTCAGGGTGATTGTGTGGGGTTTTTAATGCCAGAAATTAAGAATGGAAAAGAACTTATTGATGTTTATAATCCCCGTCGTCGTCAAACTTTGAAACTAGAGATTGATTGGCGGTTTCTGCACACAACGGCGCTAAATATTGTTTCCATTATTGAAGCCCTGCACGCTGCTGGTTATGTGTTGGGAGATATTAAACCACAAAATATTTTAGTGAATAATCAGGCTTTACCTTCTATTATTGATACTGATTCTTTTCAGGTGATAAATCCGAAAAATGGTAAGGTTTATCGTTGTTTAGTTGGTTCGGAAGGATATACACCACCGGAATTAATGGGAAAAGATTTTGATATTATTGAGCAAACGGAAATACATGATAGATTTCGGTTAGGGGTAATTATCTATCAATTATTATTTGGTGGTAATAATCATTTTCAGGGAAAATGGACAGGTGCGGGGGAACCTCCAGAACCTGATGAAATTATTCGTCGGGGTTTATGGCTGTATTCACCAAATAGTTTGATTGAACCTGTAGCGAGAACAATTCCCATGATAATTGTTCATCCAGCAATTCGGGAATGTTTTCTCAAATGCTTTAATGATGGTCATAAAAATCCCAATTTACGCCCCACAGCTAGGGAGTGGTTGGAGGCTTTAAGAACAGGGAATGATAATTTAACTATTTGTGGCAGGGTAGATAGTCATTTTTATAGTAGAACTTATGGTAGTTGTTATTGGTGCGATCGCTCTACAAATCTTGGTATTGATATTTTTCCTGGTGTTGTTAAAGCAAACTCATCTGTTGTTGTGGAATCAACATCACAACCACAAGTTAATAGTAATCAATTAATAGGAAACCTACTGCAAACCCTAACAGGTCATTCTTACTCGGTTTCTTCAGTAGCATACAGCCCGGATGGTCAAACCCTGGCTAGTGGGAGTGGGGACAACACTATCAAACTGTGGAATGTAAACACGGGAAACCCACTGCAAACTCTCACTGGTCATTCTGACTCGGTTCGCTCCCTAGCATACAGCCCCGATGGTCAAACTCTGGCTAGTGGGAGTAGGGATAAGACTATCAAACTGTGGAATGTAAAAACGGGACAGATACTGCAAACCCTCACTGGTCATTCTAAATGGGTTACTTCAGTAGCATACAGCCCCGATGGTCAAACTCTGGCTAGTGGGAGTAGGGATAAGACTATCAAACTGTGGAATGCCCGCACAAGAAAGCTACTGCAAACCCTCACAGGTCATTCTGACTCGGTTAGGTCCCTAGCATACAGCCCCGATGGTCAAACCTTGGCTAGTGGGAGTGGGGACAAGACTATCAAACTGTGGAATGCCCGCACAAGAAAGCTACTGCAAACCCTCACAGGTCATTCTGACTCGGTTTGGTCAGTAGCATACAGCCCCGATGGTCAAACCTTGGCTAGTGGGAGTGATGATAAGACTATCAAACTGTGGAATGTAAAAACGGGAAAGCTACTGCAAACCCTCACAGGTCATTCTGACTGGGTTAGGTCTCTAGCATACAGCCCCGATGGTCAAACCCTGGCTAGTGGGAGTAAGGACAAGACTATCAAACTGTGGAATCCGCGCACAGGAAGGCTACTCCAAACCCTCACTGGTCATTCTAGCTCGGTTTTGTCCCTAGCATACAGCCCGGATGGTCAAACTCTAGCTAGTGGAAGTAATGACAACACTATCAAGATTTGGCAGGTTGCAGCATTTATTAGTAAAACACCAGTCCAGCAAAATCAATCTCAGGTTTTGCAACCGCAAGTTTCTAAACCTCAGAGTCAACCTGGCACAATTCCAGCGCCTCAAACGACGATTCCTGTCAAAAATAAAAAACCGGGAAGACTATTAATAGTTGCGATAGTAGGATTTATAGGAACTCAATTCTATGGCTATATGCGTTATGGAGTGTTTCCAGTCAATCCCATATCTATAATTGCAAATTTACCTATTGGTTTCTTTTTAGAGACAACTCTAAGAGGTCATTCTCTCCGGGTTGATTCAGTAGCATACAGCCCCGACGGTCAAACTCTGGCTAGTGGGAGTTATGACAAGACTATTAAACTGTGGGATGTAAAAACAGGAAACCTCCTACAAACCCTCACAGGTCATTCTCTCCGGGTTGATTCAGTAGCATACAGCCCCGATGGTCAAACTCTAGTTAGTGGGAGTGATGACAAGACTATCAAACTGTGGAATGTAAGAACGGGAACCCTACTACAAACCATCACTGATTCTAACCGGGTTAGGTCAGTAGCATACAGTCCCGATGGTCAAACTCTGGCTAGTGGGAGTGGGGACAAGACTATCAAACTGTGGAATGTAAAAACGGGAAGGCTACTGCAAACCCTCACTGGTCATTATGACTCGGTTAATTCAGTAGCATACAGCCCCGATGGTCAAACCCTGGCTAGTGGGAGTTTTGACGAGACTATCAAACTGTGGGATGTGAAAACAGGAAACCTACTGCAAACCCTCACTGGTCATTCTAACCCGGTTGTGTCTGTAGCATACAGTCCCGATGGTCAAACTCTGGCTAGTGGAAGTAAGGACGGGACTATCAAGATTTGGCGGTTAAAGTAGTCATTAATAGGATTTTATTAGCCAGCGTCTATTTTATCATCCTGTACTTCGACTTACTTCGACTTCGCTCAGTAACCGTACAGTAACCGTGCATCCTCATCATAAATCTATGAATCAAAAAGTTTTCCATCTTAACGGTAAAAAAATCAATAACAAACAAACATTTTTAAAAAAAGTTGCTGAAGCAATAGAATTTCCTGCATACTTCGGCAATAACTGGGATGCTTTTGATGAATGTATCACCGATTTAACATGGTGTCCGGCTCAAAGATATGTGATATCATAAGATCATGCTGATATCTTTGCTCAAACTGAACCGACACAGTACCAAATAGCATTGGATATTTTAAATTCAGCCAAAGAATATTGGGAAGCTAATAATATTTCTTTCAAGTTTTTAACTATCAAAAAATAGCTTGTCTGAATCAGTATAACCAGGATTTGAGGATGTACAGGATTGTTATTTGTAGATTGTCTGTGAATATTTAATGATGATAAATTCTGATTCAGATAAAAAATATATTTCCTATCATTCAAAGAAAACCATAAATGATCAAAAACATCCTGAAAATCCTTTAATCCTGGACATCCTGATTCAGACAAAAAAAACCATCCTGAAAATCCTTTAATCCTGGAAATCCTGATTCAGAAATTATCAACTAATACTCCAATCTTCTAAACGCAAATTTGGCACTTTTTCAAAATCCTTCCAATTACGAGTAACTAAAATCCCATTCACTGATAAAGTAATTGCAGCAATGCGTAAATCTTGAGTACCAACACGGATTTTTTGTTTAATTAATTCACTGTAAATATTACCTGCATTTTCGCTAAATTCTAGGACATTGATAGTTTTGAAAAACTCTAAATTAGCCTGAAAATTTGCATAAGCTAATATTAATTTATCCGATGACGAGGTATTTCTAATTACATTGAATCTACCACGCAATTGTTCCTCCGCAGTAATAATGGTTATGGCAATTTCTTCAAAATTGACACTATTAACACGCTGGACAATAAATGAATTTCTGCGTTGAAATAGAGAAACGTGATCTGTATCTAGTATCCATAAGCTCATTTACTCTTCTCCTTGGTTTCAATTTGTTGATAATATTCCTCCATCTCTGTATCTAATTCACGACGATATTCTGCTATATATTCTTGCACTTCATCAAAATGTGGATCATCCTCAAACATTCCTGCAAATTTCATCCAAGGATGTTCTGTTTTCGGTGCTTCAATTTCTAAAGTCACTATTTCTGGTTTTCGTGCTTGAAAAAGTTGAATCAGATTATTTAATGCTTCTTCTTTATTTGCACCAAAACCTTGACATTCTGGTAAACTTAACAGTGTAGCTTTAACCGTACCATCTGCTTGATTTTCAATCAACACATCATAAGTTAACTTGGGTGCAATTGTGGAAAGAGCATTTTTAACAGCTAAAATCATGATATTTTTACTCTTCTAATTCTGAATTGATTATAACACAATACTTGAAAATAGTTAAAATTATCGTCTAGATGATGTTAAGATTTATAGGACTTTATTAGCGATCGCCCATTTTATATTTTATCATCCTGTTAATCCTTTAATCGGTAGACATCCTGATTCTGACAATTTTACTAACCTATTTCCTCACCATAAATCTATGAATCAAAAAGTTTTCTATCTTAACGGTAAAAAAATTAATAGCAAACAAACATTTTTAAAAAAAGTTGCTGAAGCAATAGAATTTCCTGCATACTTCGGCAATAACTGGGATGCTTTTGATGAATGTATCACCGATTTAACATGGTGTCCGGCTCAAAGATATGTCATATTATATGATCATGCTGATATCTTTGCTCAATCTGAACCGACGCAATACCAAATAGCATTAGATATTTTCAATTCAGCGCAGGAATACTGGGAAGATAATAATATTTCTTTCAGGTTTTTAACTATCAAAAAATAGGTAAATTCAATTTTGCAATATTTATATATTGTTTATTGTGATTGTCTGAATCAGGATAACCAGGATTTGAGGATGTACAGGATTGCAGTTTATAGATTTTCTGTGAATAATAAAGATATATTCTCTTGTCTGAATCAGGATAACCAGGATTTGAGGATGTACAGGATTGCAGTTGATAGATTTTCTGTGAATAATAAAGATATATTCTCTTGTCTGAATCAGGATAACCAGGATTTTAGGATCTACAGGATTGCAGTTGATAGATTTTCTGTGAATAATAAAGATATATTCTCTTGTCTGAATCAGGATAACCAGGATTTGAGGATGTACAAGATTGCAGTTTATAGATTTTCTGTAAATATTTAATGATAATAAATTTTGATTGAGATAAAAAATATATTCCCATATCATTCAAAGAAAACCATAAATGATCAAAAACATCCTGAAAATCCTTTAATCCTGGACATCCTGATTCAGACAAAAAAAACCATCCTGAAAATCCTTTAATCCTGGACATCCTGATTCAGACAAATATCATCCTGAAAATTCTTAAATCCTGAAAATCCTGATTCAGCAAACCCTAATTATTCCTTTTCTTCCTTTATAATCAAAATATTAAACAGTATAAATAACTAAACAGGAGTAAATAAATTATTAATCATCAACCTCAACTACTTCCAGGAGAAGGAACTGTAGGTACTTATGGAGACTTACTAAAAAAGGGACGTAGAGGTGATAACCTCACACCTCATCATATACCTGCGGATGCTTTTATGAAAGCGAAAGTTCCAGGTTATACAACAGACCAAGGATATGCCATAATGATGGAACATTTATCACCAGGAAAAGGAGGCCGTCATCGGCAAACAATTTCTTATGGTAAACGTCCTAATTTAAACTTATCACCCAGAGTAACCTTAGCACAAGAAATTTGGGATGTACGTTCTATTTATCTTTCTCAAGGTTTGTATAATAGAAGAATCAGGGAAAGTTTGCAAACATTAATCAAACTCAATAAAGTAACTTGGCAATCTATTTTTGTTAAATGAGGTAAAAACCATGAATCAAAACAATTTACTAGAAATCTTGAAAGATAACCGATTGATGCAAACAGAAGCACAAGTTACAAATTTTGAAAATGCTTTAACCGCAATAGCTGAAAATCCTGATGAAAATGATTTATCTGCCTATCATCTAATTTTAGATGATCAATGTCAACAGCCAGAAGTGATGTTTAGCTTAATTCATTTTCTGGAATCTTTTGATATGGAAAAACAAATTACAGCATTTATTGAAGTTGTTCCACAATTAATGATAACTGCACCGGAATGGACCAGAATAATTCACAACCGGATTTTAAATGATGAATCAGCTTGTCAAGTCTATCAAAATCTATTACATTCAGCTAATTTAAAAACTCCGCATTTCCTCTATCATCTTTTAGAAGAAAGTATTATAAATAAATTGCAGGTGAAAGAAAGTGTATTAATGTGATTTTCTGAATCAGGATAACCAGGATTTTAATTGATAGATTGTCTGTGAATAATAAAGATATATTCTTTTGTCAGAATCAGGATAACCAGGATTTTAGGATGTACAGGATAGTCTAATTCTGAAGCGTCTATTAATTCAAATAATGTATCAATATTATAGTCTGTTTCCTGGGGATGTACGTACATATCGGCAAAACATTCATCCCTTTGGTTTTCCATTGCCCATCTTTCTTTTTCTCTCTTGACAAGAC
>NZ_JAQMTI010000296.1:0-14582 GCF_028329225.1 Sphaerospermopsis kisseleviana CS-549
CCCCTCCTCCTGACTTCTGAATTTATTCAGGAACTCCCATCTATTTGTTGAATTTCTAATTAGATAGCGTGTCTTACCTAGAGCGTCGATTCAGTAATGCTAGGTAATCTCTTGTTACCTGGTAGGGGCGAAGCATTCGGGTGATAACCTATCGCTGAAACCAGTTCATATTCCGTCTGAATGCTTCGCCCTTACGATTAATGAATCGGTGTTCTGGAAGAAATTGGAGTAAAAAAAATTCTATGCTTTCATCTGAAAAATCCTCTTTGGAGGAGGGTTTAGCTGCTCTCAAAGAGGGAAATTACTATGCGGCAATAACTCAACTTTTGCCTATTGCTAATCAACCAGCAGACAGCGATATCCGTTTGCAAGCACTGGTTGGTTTAGTGATGTCTTATGCACACACAGGGGAAATATCAAAGGCGATCGCCTTGTGTAGAAATTTAATTGAAAGTGATAATTCCCAAGTTCAAGAATGGGCAAAAGTTGCACTTGAACATTTAACTAAACGACAAAAAAGACTCAAATCAAAATCACATCATCAATCACACAATATTGTCAATTCTACTCAAATCACTAAGCCACAAGCAAGTGTATCAAACAATTATACCAATAATATCTATAGTACCACAGAAACAACCAGCATTTATTGGCGACAAGCTAGACGTGCAAAAGTATGGCAACCTCTCCGTAAATATAATTTAATACCTTCCCGACTATTAGCTTTAGCAACTTTCATGGCTTTGTTGTGGGTATTACGCGCCATGTTAGAATTGGTAATGACTTTAACCAATCAGATTTTAGATAAACTTCCTTATGTTAGTCCATTGCCATTTTTATATAGTGATTTTACTACCTTAATATTAGTCCCGTTGTTGGTGTTGTTGGTGCTGTCTCCTTGGTTGTTAGATTGGTTACTAACAGAATTTTATCAGCAACAACCGTTATCTAAAGAAATTTTGTATACCTATAGTCGGGAAGCAGTAAGGATCACACAACGTACTTGTCAGCTAAAACGTTGGCCTGTTCCCACATTCCAGATTTTACCAATAGCAGCACCGATGATGTTCACCTATGGTAATCTACCTCGTAACGCCAGAATTGTTGTTAGTCAAGGACTGTTAGCAAAACTTACAGATGATGAAATAGCTACTATTTATGCTTTAGGTTTAGGACAAATTAACCGTTGGGATTTTGGGGTGATGTCTTTGGCTTTGTTGGTGACTTTACCGATTTATCAACTTTATCAGCAAGCCTCAACTTTGGCAAATAAAAGTGAGCAGAAAATTTGGTGCTGGACTGCTACAGGTTTGGCGGGTTTGTGTTATGGTATTTGGTGTTTATTGACGGGTACAACTTTGCTGAATGCGCGGTTTCGCCTTTATGCCAGCGATCGCCAAGCTGCCGAAATTACAGGTAATCCTAATGGGTTAATTCGTGCTTTACTGAAAATTACCATTGGTATTGCTGATGATATCAAAAAACAAGAACATACCAGTCCGCAATTAGAAAGCTTGAATATTTTAGCCCCAGTAGATTTTCAACACAGCCTCTGTTTAGGTAGCCTTGCAGGTCATTTACCTTGGGAATCATTATTAATATGGGAAAATAGCAATCCTTATCGGCAATGGTTTACTATTAATAATAGTCATCCTTTATTGGGCGATCGCCTGCAACGTTTGTGTAAAATTGCTCGTCATTGGCATTTAGAAACAGAACTACATTTTATCCATCCAGAGTTATTGCAAGTTAAACCACAATCTTTCTTATTACAAATTGCCCCCTTTTTGGGCATTCCTTTAGGATTGACATTAGCAGGACTGTTTTGGTTAGCTTGGCAAAGTGCATACACCTTGCATTTATTTAACCTGAAATGGATTTATGATGATTGGTCATTTGTGACAGGATTCTTAATGATAGGCTTTAGCATTGGTACAGTCATGCGGCTAAATGCCTTTTTCCCAGAAATCAAATCTTTGAGCTTAGACAGTGATGAGCAAATTTTGCAGCTATTAACAAACCCCTCGGTTTTGCCACTGGATAGCGTCAGCGTCCGTATTATTGGTAAACTGTTAGGTCGTCGAGGTACTAGCAACTGTCTAGCCCAAGACCTGATTTTAGAGTCCAACATCGGTTTAGTGAAGCTACATCATATTCCTGGGTTAGAACTCAAAACCACACCCCAAGAATTGATAGGTAGGCAAATTATCGTTACAGGTTGGTTACGAAGAGGGGTAACACCTTGGATCGACATTCAAACCCTAGAAACTGAAAATGGCACAATTATTAATAGTCCCCATCCCATTTTTTCCACTGTTTTAGCCGTCATCGCCCAAGCTTGGGGAGCTTATATAATGCTAACAGCCCAATCTCTAGCCGGATAATGGCACTTGCTGCCTTTAAAACCCAGGAAATGTAAACAAACGTTGCAAACTTGAACTCAATAATGTTACATTTGTTCATGAAATTAATAGCAACTGACCTAACTCAGTCACCCAACTTAGTTAGTAATTCTGCTACTGCTAATATTCCATCCCCCTTAATCCTTCCAAAACAGCAGGAAAGCGACCAGCCGATGGCTGGTTTTTGTTTCCAAAAATCCCCTTGTGCAAAAATGTATTGTATACTACGATGCTATAATGCTATAATGCAATCTGCAAAAATGTGAGTGCTGAACTAGCTACGTAGGCAATACCATGATAATGTTAAGAGATGGTATTTTGTTCTGCGGGTCAAAGCTGGAAAGAATTCATTTACTGTAGTAGACAGTTGACTATTAAATTGAGAATCCTGAGAATTAAGATGGTATTAGCTGGGCATACTAGCGGTTTAGTCTTAAATAAGCATCATCCTCACAAAAAACGGTATTGAAAAATTGCGCCCAATCTATAGACAAACATGAGCATTAATATTCATAAATTTAGTAGCGCCGCAACTAGGTCTACAAAACTTATCAGCGTGACTATTGACCGTGTAATAGGCACTATAGATTGTATACAAGCATATTGTTAAGATTATCATGGAAATAATTGAGCGATATATTATTCAAAAAAGTTATCCCCATAAACAGGAGATTGATGATTTATGCTTTTGTGCTAAAAACTTATACAGTTATGCTAACTTTTATATTTACCAAAGTTTGATTTTGAAGCATAAATATCTAGATGTTAATTTCCGAGAAAAACAGTTAAAGAATTTTCAAGCTGACCTAGCTTTATCTACTCAAGTAGTAAAAAAATATTTATTAGGTTTAGATTTTAATTTGTTAAACCTGCTCACAGCAATTAAGATATATAAAGAAAATAAACCAGAATTTTTAGAGAGAGACAAATTACTCAAATATCAACACCAAGAAAAGAGCAGACAGTTATTAGTTTATATTGATCAGATCGTGAGTAAATCTAAAATGAAAGCAGACTTGATTCATCTATCACCAAACCATATTTGCATTCCTACTGTTGTAGATTATTTCTGTCTGCATCGAGTCAGGAATGTACCCAATATTGACCATGATGTGGTAGAAGTTGTTTATGAAAAAGAGGAGTTAGATTATGACTTAAAACAAGATGCGATTGCAGCGATTAATGTAGGCAGAGATAACCTAGCAGCGTTAACTGCTAACCAACCTAGATTTGTGCAAGTTATAATCAAAGGGCAGATTATCAAGTCAATTAATCGTTATTACAATCAACAAAAAGCTAAATTAAAATCTTTACTACCGGCTCGTAAACAAACATCTAAATTGTTGATGTTAATGGTAGTTTAATATTTTAATATAAAGTATTCCCGACAGCGTTTAGCCAAGGGATAGGGGCGTTATAGTTCTCCCTGTTGGGGTGATTCCCTAAGAACAAACAACATGATATAAATGTATGTTCATGGTATGTTCATGGTATGTTTATGGTATGTTCATGTAGTTTGAAACTATAGTTTGATAGTTGGCATTAAAAAATTGGTTTATGGCGATTTTTGTTAATAGCATCTATTTAAAAGCCAAAGCCAAGTCAATGTTTTTGTTTTGTCATTTTCATTTCCACACTGGAGGTATAGTTCATGTCCGTTCGCCTATACATAGGTAATTTGCCCAAAGAAGAAATTGATCGTCAAGAATTGCAAGCTGTATTTGCGGCTGAAGGCGATGCTGTCACTACTAAACTGATTAAAGACCGCAAAACAGGTAAATGTCGTGGTTTTGGATTTTTAACGGTGAACAACGATGAACAAGCAGACCAAATTATTGAAAAATATAATGGTCAATTGTTTAAAGATGCTGCCATTAAACTAGAAAAGGCATTACCCCGGACTAAAGGTGATGAAGGTGAAGAACAAGCGCCCAAAGCTGCTAGTCAAGGTAGTAGCACTCCTGCACCTAATACCAACAAAGAACGCCGTGAAAAAGGATCTAAAAAATCTCGCCGTGGTGGTGGTGGATCTCGTGAGACAGTTACCACAGCTGATTCAGACGCAATTCGTCCAGATCCCCGTTGGGCTGATAAGTTAGAACAACTCAAACAAATGTTAGCTGCTGCCGGCTCCTGATCCTCCAGGTCCAGTGCTAAAAATTAAAAATCACAAATATAGCAGGAGTCAGGAGTCAGGAGTCAGGAGTAAAACTCGCTGCTGGTGGGATTTTCATGATGAATTGATGTCCTAACTACTTTGTCTACAGCTATATTACAAATGATGGAGATTTTTAATTTTTGGTTGTTCTCTTGTAGCTAAGGCTACTAAATTTCTCTGAAATCACCAGCCCTCGTGGACTGTTTTTTGTGCAAACAACCAACAATAACAGAGGCATTAAGCAGTGTTGAAAGCTAAATCTGGCTTCAGCACTGCTTAATTTTATTAAGGGGAATAGGGAATAGGGAGAAAGATTTTAGATTTTAGATTTTAGATTTTAGATTGGAGTTGACAAAAACAATCCAAAATCCAACATAAAAAACTCCTGCCCCTGCCCCTCACAAGGGTAGGTATTTTACATTGTCGTCAGGGCAAGACAAGGTGGACAAGGTGGACAAGGTGACAAGGGAGGAAAACCGTATAAAGTCTGTATTCTTAGTCACAAAAATAGTCCGTCAAAAAACCATTGTCCGTATAAAATCTTCCTTGTCCAATTTCCCTCCTTGTCTTCCTAGTCCTGTGAACTGCCTCCTGCCCCCTGCTGTAACTTTTTTACAAAACTGTAGCTTATTTAACAAAAAAAAATAATTCATAATAATAGTATAAGTCAATACTGTATTTTAAATACTGTAGTTTAAAAAAAGTAATTTCACCAAAAAAGATTGTGAGTATGAAAGATGTGTAAGCCAAACGAAATTGTCAATTCAACAGTAATTAATAATTGTTTTATGGGGGAAACAAATAATTTCAATCAGTGAATAAAAATATTTAAATTTCACGTATTTTATGATTGTTAATCGGCGCATTAAGCATTAATTTTGCCTTAATTAATGTCTGATATGTCATTGATATTTTTTTTACTAGTATTAAAAAAATATAATTTAATCTATCAAAGGTATTGAATATTAATATACAAAAATACGTGAATTTGATGAAAAGTTACCCCTGAAATCATCATTTATAAATTAAAATAAAGATTAATCAAAGTTTCTAAAGAATTCAGGTAAGCGTGAACAGCGTAAACTTGGAAACCCAAACTACCTTGTGATAATCAGCAACACACAACTTATGAACTCTACCAGTAACAAACGCATTGCTTTGATTTCAGTCCATGGTGATCCGGCGATTGAAATTGGAAGAGAGGAAGCTGGAGGACAGAATGTATATGTCCGTCAAGTGGGTGAAGCACTATCCCAACTAGGATGGCAGGTTGATATGTTTAGCCGGAAAATAAGTGTTGAACAAGAAGATATTGTTCAACATAATTCCCGCTGTCGAACCATTCGGTTAACAGCAGGACCAGTGGAATTTGTACCACGAGATAACGGATTTAAATATTTGCCAGAATTTGTAGAACAGTTATTAAAATTTCAAAAAGAAAACGGATTTAAATATGAATTGGTTCACACTAACTACTGGCTATCTAGCTGGGTAGGTTTGCAGTTAAAACAAATCCAAGGAAGTAAACAGG
Source organism: Sphaerospermopsis kisseleviana CS-549 (assembly GCF_028329225.1). Lineage (NCBI taxonomy): Bacteria > Bacillati > Cyanobacteriota > Cyanophyceae > Nostocales > Aphanizomenonaceae > Sphaerospermopsis > Sphaerospermopsis kisseleviana. Next base: position 6,092 of record NZ_JAQMTI010000296.1, read on the forward strand.
TTCATACATATCATTCTTTAGGTATCGTCAAATACAACACCATAGAAAATATTCCTTTGGTTGCTAGTCAACGTTTAGCTGTAGAAAAAGAAGTTTTAGAAACAGCAGAAAAAATTGTGGCTACAAGTCCACAGGAAAAACAACACATGAAAACATTGGTTTCTCAACAAGGAAATATTGATATTATTCCTTGTGGTACAGATATTCGCCGCTTTGGTTCTGTGGATCGAGAAACTGCTAGAGCTAAATTAGAAATTGAGCCAGATGCTAAGGTGGTGTTATATGTGGGACGTTTTGATCCACGGAAAGGTATTGAAACTTTGGTGCGTGCGGTGCGGGAGTCGCAGTTTTTTGGTGATAAAAACCTGAAGTTAATTATTGGTGGGGGAAGTACACCAGGTAATAGCGATGGTAGAGAACGCGATCGCATTGAGGGAATAGTTAACGAGTTGGGGATGGGTGAGTGTACGGTTTTCCCTGGGTTATTGAAACAGGAAATATTGCCAACTTATTACGCTGCGGCTGATGTGTGCGTGATTCCTAGCCATTATGAACCTTTTGGACTGGTGGCAGTGGAAGCTATGGCCTGTGGTACACCGGTGATCGCTAGTGATGTGGGTGGACTTCAGTTTAGTGTGGTGAATGAAAATACTGGTTTGTTAGTACCACCTCAAGATGTAGCAGCGTTTAGTAATGCTATTGATAGAATTTTAGGTAATTCTGAATGGCGTGCGGAGTTGGGTAAGTCGGGTAAGAGACGGGTAATGAGTAAGTTTAGTTGGGATGGTGTGGCGAGTCAGTTGGATTCACTTTATACTGAACTGCTGCAATCTGTGAAAGAAAAAGAGCCAGCTTTGGTTGCTGGTTGATAATCTTTTTGACGGGTAAAGGACAAGTTTTTGATATCCCCTGGGTTTTTAGGGGATATTTTTTTATGACTTACACATTTACTGTCAAGAAATCTGTTATATTTTAGAATTTTCTCACTAACTGCTCAGGATTGCTAACTTACCTATTTACTACCACAGCTATTTACAGAAATTATCGTTCCTGGTGGTGTTTGGAGTGAAATTGTTAAAGCTGGTAAAATAGATATAGCATCTCAAGAATTACCTAATGCTAATTGGGCAAAACAAGTTACTATTTCCGAAATTTCTGCTTTAATTGTACCTTGGGGTATAGATTTAGGAGAATCTGAAGTTTTGACATTTGCTTTAGAAAACATTGGTTATCGCGCAGTTATTGATGATGCTGCTGCTAGAAAAGTGGCAAAAAGTTTAAATATTCCCTTTATGGGAACTTTGGGAGTATTAGTTTTAGCAAAGAAACAAGGGTTAATAACTTCTATTATTGTTTTTTCTGCATCTCTTCAATAAACTGATCTAAAGATTGTGTATTCCCTGTTTCTATATCTTCCAATCCTTTTTTGATACCAATGAGAGTTTCTAACTTCTCTAAAGTGTCGAGTAATTTTTGATAAGCAGCAGCATCTTGAACGACTAACTCCGCTTTACCATTAACTGTTAAAACTACAGGGTTTCCAGTTTCTTTCATCTGCGTAATGAGTTCATTAGTATTGCGTTTAAAAGTTGAAAGTGACTGAATATCTCGACTTAAATTAATCATGAGAATAACTCTACACTAAATTTGCATCTAATTTAATGTTACCATACAATCACAAGAATGCAGTTAATAAGAAAATCCTTTTTCCCGATCAAGTGCAACAACAGATGAGTTTAGCTTTGTGATCTCCCAACCTAAAGGCTAAAGTGGATAGAAAGTAAAGCAGGTACAACGATGGAAGTTCAAGAAATCAAAAAATTCCCCAAACCTAGAAAAATAGACAGTCAACCCACCCCATCCCAACACATCAAGATATTAGACTGTAATCAACCCGTGAGCAGAGTTATATTTGAATGCTGGCACTGTAAACAAGGTATTTTGAGTGAAGTAGATGTCACCTCATCCCAATTTCTAGAAATTACCTGTCCTAGTTGTGGTAAAACAGGTTTAAGATTAATGGCTGATAAAGTCCTGTCAACTACTCCTATTCCTTCACCCTGGCAGTAAGGTGACAGGTGACAGGTGACAGGTGACAGGTGACAGGTGACAGTGAGAAGGCAAAAGTTAATTTTCTCTTTCTGACTCCTGCCTCCTGACTCCTGCTATATATTGTTAATTATCTTGTTAGTGGCGATCGCACTAAAAAATTCATAAACGAACCGCAGAGGCGCAGAGAACACAGAGAAAGAAGAAACTGTTAAACGGTTTGGCGCTGCTTCTTCAAAAAATGATAATAACTCAGTAATAACCCAAAATCTCTCTTAAACCCTCTTCCCTTTGTGTCCTTTGCGTACTTTGCGGTTCGTTATTCCGTGATCTGTGCCTAAGTCCTATAATTCAGAATAGCTTAAACTTAAAAATCATAGTTATTAATTATTTTGCAACCCGTAGACTTTACCACCCTCACCGCAACTTGCAGCGAACTCCGCGCTAACTGGCTACCTGCACGCACAGAACAGGTATATCAACGCGATCGCCATACCATAGCCATCGCCCTCCGCACTATGAAAAAGCGCGAGTGGCTAGATATATCATGGCATCCCCAAGCCACAAGAATTTGTATTGCTGAACCACCACCACGCACACCAGACACTTTCACTTTCAGTCAACAACTCATCCATCAGTTAGGTGGTTTAGCTTTAATAGCTATAGATTTTATCGCCCCTTGGGAACGAGTGGTAGACTTTAAATTTGCCCGTCGTCCAGGAGAAGCAGCACTTTATCACCTGTACGTCGAAGTAATGGGTAAATATAGTAATGCTATTCTCACAGATGCAAATAACGAAATTATCACCGCTGCCCATCAAGTTAGTCAACAACAGTCTAGAGTTCGTCCTATTCAAACTGGTGAACCTTACGAAACACCACCCAAACTAACAGGAACTATACCCAATTTAAACGAATCACAAACACGCTGGCAAGAACGAGTTAGTTTAGTTCCCGGATCTATTAAAAAGCAACTCCTGAAAAGTTATAGCGGTTTAAGTGCAGCTTTATTAGATTCTATGTTATTCGCTGCCAATATATCACCAGAAACCAATACTGATATTTTAACTGCCGATGACTGGGAGAGGTTATTTACCAAATGGCAAGAATGGTTACAAACTTTAGAAACTTTAGAAAGTTGTAAATTTCAACCTGCGGTAACTGCAAAAGGTTACACTGTTTTAGGTTGGGGAGGAATAACACCAGCCAAAAATATCCAAGAATTACTCAACCTATATTATACAGATCAATTAAATCAACAATCATTTTCTCAACTGCGTCATCAGTTAACCCAGAAATTAAGTAATATTTTGGGTAAGTTAAATATTAAAGCCCAAACCTTTAAAGACCGGTTACAACAGTCAGATCAAGCAGATGAATACAAACAACAAGCAGACCTATTAATGGCACATCTGCAAAACTGGCAACCAGGAATGACAGAAATTATTTTAGATGATTTTGAGACAGGAAAACCAGTGGCGATCGCCCTCCAACCAGATAAAAACGCCGTCCAAAATGCCCAAAAGCTATACAAACAACACCAAAAACTCAAACGCGCCCGTGCAGCAGTTGAACCACTATTATTAGACGTACAATCAGAAATAGACTATTTAGAACAAGTAGAAGCTGCTATTTCCCAAATAGAGAACTACCAAAATACAGAAGACTTACAAGCTTTAGAAGAAATACGCGATGAACTCATAGAACAAAAATATTTAGAAGACTTAGAATATCGTCGTCGCAGCAACACTGAAACCGCAAGTACAAACTTTCGTCGTTATCGCACCCCTAGCGGTTTTGAAGTCTTGATCGGTCGTAACAACAACCAAAATGATTATCTCACATTTCGGGTAGCAGGAGATTATGATTTATGGTTTCACGCCCAAGAAATACCCGGCAGTCATGTTTTACTACGTTTAGAACCTGGTGCAGTTCCAGACGAAGCAGACTTAGAATATACCGCCAACCTAGCAGCATACTTTAGTCGTGGCCGTGAAAGTGAACAAGTACCAGTAGTTTACACCCAACCCAACCGAGTTTATAAACCCAAAGGTGCAAAACCTGGACTTGTGGTTTATAAACAAGAAACGATAATTTGGGGAAAACCACAATTGGTGACTGGTGACTGGTGACTGGTGACTGGGGACTGGGGAGAAATATTTACCTTTTGACTCCTGAACTCCTGTCATAACTTCCTGACTTTTAGACCTTGACGGATCTTCCTCATCTGCCTGTAAATATAAAGACTTCCTTAACTGAGGGAAGATATTTTTTGAGAATTTCATAGAAAAATCTGTACTGCCTGTTACAATCTTGTTAAGAAAAGTTGCCCGTTACATTTTGGGAACGCGCAATTTGGTTTTGACTCTACTGAGAAGACAACACGAACAACGTTTTAAAATTTTTTTGACCAGCCCGTGGGAAGGCTGGTTTTTTATTTAACAACGTAGGGGCAAACCCCCCGTGGTTGCCCCTATTCGCTATTCGCTATTCCCTATTCCCTATTCCTAGAAACTAAAGGTAGTTCTCAACGCCCCAATGACTACATCATTATTATTAGTGTTATGGTCTGGTGCGGTTAACCAAATAACGCCAGGGGTAATAGTGATATTGTCGTTGAGTTTATATTGATAAAATGCCTCAATGTGATATGAGGTATTTTGGTCTTTGAATGCTGCTAAGTTGGTACTTGTACTGGTAACTTTTGGCTCCATGCCGACGATAATACCAGCTAAGTTACCTTTTTTACCCAAGTCTCGGAAACCAAGGGTGACAGCATAATTCCAAATGTCAACATCTCCTCTTGCACCTGTTAACACATTACTGTTTGTATATCCACCCCAACCACCTAACACGAATTTATCACTAATGCCTATGGATGCTTGCACACCGTAGGAATTACTGGAAAATGAATTGCCTGTAAAATAGTTAGATGTGGCGTTATTACTACCTGTAGCTAGTGGTGTGTTATAGGAATTGATGTAAGTTAAACCAAGGGTAATGCGATCGCTGGGTTTAACTGTCAACTGTGCCAAAGCACCATAGGGACCATCAAACAAACCACTTCCACTGGCAGGGTTATTAGCTGAACCTGCTAAATACCCTAAACTGACTCCCACTCTATTACTAAACTGGTGAGTTACTCCCAAACCCGAACCACCTATTTGGCCATAAATTGGGTTGCGTGTACCAAAGGTAGATAAAGCACCAAAAGCACCATCACCGTCAAAAATGTTCACTGTACTGGTAATGTCATCTATTGCACCACCGGAGGCGATCGCTATTGCTTGGGTTTTCTCACTTAGAGGGAATCTATACGATAGTGTTCCCAGTACAGAAGTGGTAGTACCACTACCTGCAAAAGCCAAATTTCCTTCCCCTGTTAGCAAGTCAGGAGTGTTGATATTATTACTCTCAATTCTGGTAAACAGTGTATCTTTACCCGTAAAACTGCTGACAAATTCAATTCTTGTCCGCGCCCCAAGGGTAGTATTTTTATCTGCAATAGGTGTTCCGTTAACTTGATCACCTGATAAAACATCACTAACAACGGCTACAACTTGACCTTGCAGTTTAGTAGTGGTCGAAAACTGATTTGCTTCTAACTCAGAAGTCTTTGCTTCCAAAGCATCCACACGCCCCCGTAAGGTTGCTAGTTCGGCAGAAAATTCTTCTTGCAGTTTTTGGATAGTTGCTAAGTCCTGTTTTGTGACTCCATCAGCAGTTGCAGTAGCAATTAATTCATTCACCCGATCCAAACAAGCATTCAAACCTGCTGCAAATTCATACCTGGTTAATGCGCGATTTCCCCGATAAGTACCATTAGGATACCCAGCAATACAACCATAACGTTCTACTAAAGACTGTAACGATTGAAATGCCCAGTCTCCCGGTTGTACATCTGACAACTGAGATACTGAAGTAACTTGTGATATTAACTCTTGCTGAGAATAATTAGTTTCTGTTTTCCCTGCTGGTTCATTTGCGAAAACAGATGTATTTGCACATAGTATAATGCTGCAAATAGCTGGACTGGTAAGATGATTCCACTTTTTAGCCATTTTTCCACACACCCATTGTTATTTCACAACTGTACCGAGAAGTTTATTTGCTACGTTTTTTGACAAAGCTAATTAAGGTCATTTTTACAACTATGTAGCCAAAAATCCCTCAGCACTTAAAAAAATTAATCTTAAAGGGGTCTCCCAGAAAAAAATGTAATCTACATTACTTAAATCAAAGCATCTTGTAAATAGTGCATAATTTTGTTGTCAGTATTATGTGAAAATGATAATGGTTCTTATATTAATGTATAATGAGTATAATTTTCAATGGAAAATTGACCTAAAATCAAAAATTCTGCTAAAGAGAGGAAAAGGAAATGACAGTTAATCTTACAAAACAAGAGATAAAAGTCTATAAAAAGCCTATTGGGCTAATATTTACTCTATTTTGCTGTTTAATTGCCTCTGGTTGTCAGCAAACACAAAACAACACAGCGCAAAATGCGGTTCAGTCATCACCGTCACCAGTAGAAAAGGTACAAAACTCAGAAAAAACTAAAGTAGTAACTACGTTTTTACCCGTGTATTTGTTTACAAAAGCTGTAGTTGGAGATGTAGCAGATGTAGAGATTTTAATTCCACCAGGTACAGATGTGCATGAATATCAGGCCACACCGGATGATGTGAAGGCGATCGCCACAGCCAGAATTTTAGTAAAAAATGGCTTAGGTATGGAAGAATTTCTTAGCAATACCATCAAAAATGCAGAAAATTCCAAATTAATAGAAATTGATGCCAGTAAAGGTATTAAAGTAGTAGATGATATATCACCAATAGAGGAAGTAAAAGGTCACGATCACGATCATGATCACAAACATGAACACGCAGAGGGAAACCCTCATGTTTGGTTAGATCCAGTTTTTGCCAAACAGCAAGTGATCAATATTAGAGATGGTTTAATTAAAGCTGATCCAGCCAATAAAGAAGTTTATCAAACTAATGCTGCCACTTATATTCAAGAATTAGAAAAATTAAATAATGAATTTCAGCAGACTTTAAGCAAAACACCCAACTGCACTTTTATCACCTTTCATGATGCCTTTCCTTATCTAGCCCAAAGATACAACCTCAAGCAAGTTGCAGTTGTGAAAATTCCCGAAGATCAACTTTCACCAGCAGACGTAAAAAAAGCCGTCAATGCAGTGAAAAAGTACCAAGTAAAAGCTTTATTTAGTGAACCAGGAGTAGACAATAAATTACTGAATAGCCTTTCTCAAGATTTGAAATTAACTTTGTATCCTCTTAGTTCTTTAGAAACTGGGGAAACCAACCCACAATATTATTTCCAAGCAATGAGAAATAATTTGCAGAGTTTAGCAGCAGGATGTAAATAATTGATAATTGATAATTGATAATTGATAATTCAAAATCTAAAATCTAAAATCGAATGACTGACGAACAAGAATCAAAAACATTATTGCCAATATTAAAAGTAGAAGGTTTAACCGTCTATCAAGGAAGCTATTTAGCTATACGGGATGTTTCCTTTGCATTATTTCCCGGAACAGATACAGCAATAGTAGGACCAAATGGCGCTGGTAAAAGTACCTTAGTTAAAGCTATTTTAGATTTAATTCCTCGTAGTTCTGGAACAATTGAAATTTTTGGTCGCCCCATTTCTCGGTTAGGAAATTTGCGTAAAGAATTGGCATATATGCCACAAAACTTTATTTTTGATCGCAGTTTTCCTATTTCTGTGAGTGAGTTAGTAGAACTGGGAATAGGTGACAGGGAAAAGGTAAAAGGTCAAAATAAACATCTATTTTTATCCAAGTTCTGGCAAAACAAACAAGAAAAATCAGCCGCAGTCAAAGCAGCTTTACAACGTACAGATGCTTATCATTTAAAAAATCAAGCTATTGGTACTCTTAGTGGTGGTCAACTAAAAAGGGTATTGTTAGCTTATTGTTTGGTAATTCGGCGAAAATTCCTAGTATTGGATGAAGCTTTTGCTGGGGTAGATATGCGAGGTGCGGCTGATTTTTATGCCTTGCTAAATGAGTTAAAACAGGAGGAAAATTGGACAGTTTTGCAGGTTTCCCATGATATTGATATGGTAAATCGTCATTGCGATCGCGTCATCTGTCTGAATCAAACTTTAGTGTGTTCTGGACATCCAGAAATTGCCCTTTCACCACAAAATCTCTTAGCAACTTATGGTCCTGGTTTTAGTCGTTATCAACACCATCATTAAATAATAGGGAATAGGGAATAGGGAATAGGGAATAGGGAATTGGGAATAGGGAATAGGGAATTGGGAATTGGGAATTGGGAATTGGGAATAAATAATTATCTATTCACTGTCACCTGTCCCCAATCACCAATCACCAATCACCAATCACCAATCACCAATCACCAATCACCAATCACCAATCACC
>NZ_JAQMTI010000297.1:0-6591 GCF_028329225.1 Sphaerospermopsis kisseleviana CS-549
GTCACCAGTCACCAGTCACCAGTCACCAGTCACCAGTCACCAGTCACCAGTCCCCAGTCCCCAGTCACCAGTCACCAGTCCCCAGTCCCCTATCAACAAACTGCTTGAAACTCGCCAATCATTTTAACCTCTGGCTCTAACCAAATTGACCAACGTTCTTGTACTTCACGTTGAATATGATTAATGAGACAGAAAATATCGCTGGCTTTAGCTCCACCACGATTAACGATAAAATTGGCATGAAGTTGTGCAACTTGCGCTCCACCGATTTGATAGCCTTTTAAACCAGCTTGTTCAATTAACCATCCAGCAGTGTAAGGCTTAGGATTGCGGAAAACACTGCCACAACTGGGAAAATTATAAGGTTGGGTAGAAAGGCGATGTTGTTTATGTTGTTTGGTTGTAGCTATAACTTGTGCTGGATCTGCACCGGGTTGAAGTTGCAAGGTTGCTTGAGTAACTATCCGTTTTCCCCCTTGCAATAATGAAGTCCGATATTTGTAACCTAATTCCGCTGGGGTGAGAGTTTCTAATGTACCATCAGGAGAGAGCAATTCCGCGCTCACCAACATATCTGCAATACAGCTATTATGCGCCCCTGCATTCATCACAACTGCACCACCAACAGTTCCCGGAATACCCACAGCCCATTCTAACCCTTCCCATCCCAATTCTGCGGCTTCCCATGCCAAGCTAGGAATAGATTCGCCTGCGGCGACAGTTAATTGACCTGTTTCTAGGTCGAAGTGCTTGGAACGGAAATGACGAGTAGCAATCACTAAGCCTGGTATACCTTGATCGCTGACCAACAAATTAGAACCTGCTCCCAGGATTGTTATTGGTAAATCTTGTTCTTTTGCGTACTCAATACTTGCTTGTAATGCTTCTAAGTTGCGTGGAGCAACGTACCATTGGGCTTCTCCTCCAACTCTGTAGGAAGTAAATGCTGATAAAGAAGCCTGGGTTTTAATTACACAATCAGTACCGGGTAAGTAAATTACTTCACTATCAACAGAATTAGTTGTTTGCTGTTTATTTGTAGTCAAAGCAGAAATCTTACAGACGTTTCCAGCAGCCGGGGAAGTTATCATCGTTGCTTTAATTGGTAATTTTTATTACTCTTTTACCGTAAAATTCCGGCAATAAGTTTAACTAATGAAACTATTGCTAGATAGGAAATTCGCACAAGAAACAAAACCTAGAAAACCTAGAACTGTGCTTTGCTTAGGATGTGGCTTTAGCTGGTTCACGAAGTGTAGCAATTACTTCAGGAATCGCTTGATTCAGATTACCAGCACCTAAAAATAGCGCCAAATCACCAGAACGCAGGTTTGACAATAAAAACTCGCACACAGAGGATAAAGTCGGTTGATAAATAACCTGCTGATGCTGCTTCCCTATTTCTGCTGCTAATTGTTCACCATTAATCAGTCCTAAATCTGGTTCTCCGGCGCTGTAAATGTCAGTGAGAACTACTAAATCAGCATGGGTAAAGGATTCGGAAAATTCTTCTAAAAAGGTAAGTGTCCGACTATAACGATGGGGTTGGAAGATGGCAACTACCCTTTGTCCTGGTCTAGCCTGAAGACGTGCTGCGGCCAAAGTAGCACGAATTTCGCTAGGGTGATGGGCATAATCATCAATAAAAGTAATACCAGCCGCTTCTCCCCGGAACTCAAAGCGCCGTCTTGCTCCTTCAAAGGTAGCAATACCTTTAGCAATTTCCCCAAATTCTAAACCCAGGGCGCGTCCTACGGCTACTGCGGCTAGAGCATTGCTGAGGTTATGCCGACTCAAAAGTTGTAGATTTAATACACCCAAGGCTTTACCTTTTTCCCAAACCAAAGCTGTTGTACCATCAGCACGATAGTCAATGTTGGTGACAGTATAGTCAGCGCCGGTATCTGGATGTAGACTATAGCTGATGTTTGGGTTAAGGCGATCGCGCACTGTGTCACAATCAATGCTACCTACTAAAATTTGGCAACCCTCGGCAAATTTTTGGAAAGTCTCAACTACTTCGTCTAATGTTTCGTAGTGGTCAGGATGATCGAGTTCAATATTGGTAATTATCCCGATAGCTGGGGCGTGTTTCACCAGAGAACCGTCAGATTCATCTGCTTCAGCCACTAGATACTTGCTTTCCCCTAATCTAGCATTCCCTTCCCAGGCATTTACTTCTCCACCGACTAAAATGGTCGGGTCAAGACCAGCTTGCCATAGCATATAACCAATCATGCTACTGGTTGTAGTTTTGCCGTGAGTTCCTGCTACAGCAATGCTATAATAATCAGCAATCAAGGCAGCTAAGACATCAGAACGGTGTAAAATTGGACAACCTAATTCTATGGCAGCTTTATATTCCAAATTATTGGTATTAATAGCTGTTGAACAAATTACTTGAGGTAAGTTAGACTTATCAACGGGCAATTTTTCTGGTGAATTTAATACTATTCCATCAGCCGATTCTTGAGGACGAAAGAACTCCAGATTGCTGGCTTCTTGTCTACTAAAAATGTGAGCGCCCAGGGATTCTAACTTGCGTGTAATCTGATTAGGTCGCAGATCAGAACCTGATACTGGTAATTGCCGTTTTGTCAACACATAAGCTAGAGCCGACATTCCTATACCGCCAATCCCAATGAAATGAAATGGTCTACCGCTAAAATCTATCTGACTATTCATCTTTTGTTCCTCTTACACCACACCACAAAATCTTTACATAAGACACGCGTATCATAACAGGATTTGGATTTTTACAGATACTGCTCCTGTAGGATTTTCATATCTGAATAAAGGGTTAATTTTTTACTTTGTTTTTGCTTGTTCAGAAAGATATTACCCTGACGAGAGAGTTTCTCTATTTATGATTATTCTGAAAACTGGGGTAACATCGGGAAAAAAATCCTGTAATGTTAAATACATATCGTTGATGGCTTTACTAAAAGTGGCTACGGAAGTCCTTGAGTTACAAACATAATTTGACACTAAGTAGGTAGGCGTTAAAAATGGTCGTTATGGCAAGGTAGGAGGCAGGAGGCAGAAGGCAGGAGGGAAGAGACTTTTAGGTAACTTTACTTTTCGTTACATACGTCTGTTTTTTTGTGCTTTTCTACTTATATCCAGCCAGCAGGTGAATTGACTACAATAATACATTGGTAGGGAAAAGATTATTCAACTAGTTGCAGTAGGAAATTTTAGGAGGCAGGAGGTAGGAAGTAAGAGACAAAACTTTAGCAGTGTGCTTTACTTTACCTGAATATTCCCGCACATCAAATGCAGAAACTAGCAATTTTTGGAGGTACATTTGACCCAGTTCACTGGGGACACCTACTCGTAGCCAAAATGGCTTTGACGCAATTACATCTGGAACAAATAATTTGGATACCTTCAAAAAATCCTCCTCATAAACAAGCCGCACTGTTTGAACATCGAGTAGCAATGCTGGATATAGCTACTAAAAATAACCCAGCTTTTACAGTCTCACTGATTGAGAGAGAATGCTCTGGGACTTCATACTCTATTAACACCCTGATTGATTTATCTGCTTTTTACCCAAATACTCATTGGTACTGGATTATCGGTTTGGATGCTTTCCAAACTTTACCTCGTTGGTATCGTGGATATGAACTAGCACAAATGTGTGATTGGTTAATTGCCCCCCGACAGGTCGGTGGTGAGACTATAGCTCAAACTGAGTCAATCTGCAACCAAGTAGAAAAAAAATTTAGAGAAAAATCACATACAATCAATTGGCAGTTACTGCATACACCTTTAGTAAGAGTTTCGTCAAGTATCATCCGTGAACTTTGTCGCCAAGGCTGTTCCATTGATGATTTAGTACCGAAATCAGTCGGCTTGTACATAGCCACTCACAATCTTTACACTCATAATTCTGAATAAATTCTGTATTTTTTTTGGGATAGAACACTTTATAGTTATAAATACTCCTCCCCTTTGCGATATGATTGGGGTCTGGAACAGAATCAAAACATTTACTCCAATCTACTCATTGAGCGAAAAAATCTAGACTTCAACACTCAAAGGTGTGATAATTACCCTGTTTTTAGGTAATAACCAAGCCTAAAGCATTTGCACAGTAGGGTGAGTTACACCCAATCTTAAAGCCTGTGGACTGGGTAGTGCCGACACTTCCAGAGTGAAGCAGGAAGTAAACAAAGCTCATGAGTAATTTTGAGTAGGTTTTATATAACGGTCAACGATATCAATTTATAGGCATAAATACAGAGGGCAAGACACTGTGATTAGAGTTGCAATCAACGGTTTCGGGCGCATTGGACGGAACTTCGCACGCTGCTGGATAGGTAGAGAGAATAGCCCAGTTGAACTTGTGGGTATCAATGACACTTCCGATCCTAGAACCAATGCTCACCTGCTCAGATATGACTCGATGCTGGGAAGGTTACAAAATGCGGATATTACTGCTGATGATAATTCCATTACTGTCAACGGTAAGACCATTAAATGCGTATCTGATCGCAACCCAGATAACTTGCCCTGGAAAGAATGGGAAATTGATCTGATTATTGAATCCACTGGTGTTTTTACCAGTAAGGAAGGGGCAATGCGCCACGTTAATGCTGGTGCTAAAAAGGTGCTGATTACTGCTCCTGGTAAAAATGAAGATGGTACTTTTGTGATGGGTGTGAATGATGAAGATTATGATCACAACGTACATCACATTATCAGTAACGCCAGCTGTACCACTAACTGTTTAGCTCCTATTGCCAAGGTGCTGCATGAAAAATTTGGCATCATCAAAGGCACAATGACCACTACTCACAGCTACACAGGAGATCAGCGCATCTTAGATGCTTCTCACCGTGATTTGCGTCGCGCTAGAGCGGCTGGTATTAACATTGTTCCCACTTCTACTGGTGCGGCTAAAGCGGTAGCTCTGGTACTCCCAGCTTTAAAAGGTAAGCTGAATGGTACAGCTTTGCGTGTACCCACCCCTAATGTTTCAATGGTGGATTTTGTAGTTCAGGTTGAAAAACCCACTATTACAGAAGAAGTTAACCAAGTCCTCAAAGATGCTTCTCAAACCTATCTCAAAGGCATTTTAGGTTATAGCGAACTTCCTCTAGTATCTTCTGATTATCAAGGTACAAATGAATCTTCCATTGTTGATGCCAACTTAACTTTGGTTATGGGCAATGACATGGTAAAAGTGATGGCTTGGTATGACAATGAGTGGGGTTATAGCCAACGCGTTTTAGACTTAGCTGAGTTAGTAGCCAATAAATGGGCATAATTTAGGTGACAGGTGACAGTAAGAAGGCAAAAGGCAAAAGGCAAGAGTTTATTCTTTCCAATTACCAATTAGCAATTACCAATTACCAATTACCAATCACCTAACTAAAATGCTGAAATCCCTGGCTAAGTGTTAAAACTTGGTCGGGGATTTTTTCGTTTTCATGTTGTAAAATTACTGTTGAGCCTGGTGTAATTTTACCGACAATGGCTGCACCTGCACCTAGTTTTTTTACTAATTCTAATGCGGTTTGTGGTGGTAAACAGAGGACTAATTCAAAATCTTCGCCACCATATAGGGCATAATTGAGCGATCGCTGTAGTGTGAGCCAATGATTAAATGTTGATGGTAGAGGAATTTTACTTGCTTCTAAAATAGCGCCTACTTTACTAGCACGGCAAATTTGTAATACTGCATCGGCTAAACCATCACTGCTATCCATCCCAGCAATTTTAGATTTTAGATTTTGGATTTTGGATTGAGATTCTATAATCTCCCACAATAGGGGTATGACATCTAAACGTGGTCTGGGGCGCTGGTGTGCGGTGATTAAAGCTGTCTTTTCTTCTGATTTGAGGTTTTGACCTATTTCGGGATTCAAGAGCAGTTCTAAGCCTCCACGGGACGCTCCATGAATACCTGTAACGACTATGGCATCACCTATTTGAGCGGTGGAACGACGGATAATAAAATCAGGGTTGGCTTGACCAAAGGCGGTTATGGATAAAGTGGTAATGGGCGATCGCACTATATCACCACCAACTATAGGAACGTTATATTTTTGCAAGCATTCTGTCATGCCCTGATACATTCTTTCAACCCATTCAACGCTTAAATCTCCTGGTAAACCCAGTCCAACGGTGATACCCAAGGGAAAAGCCCCCATAGCTGCTAAATCGGATAAATTAGCAGCAGCAGCACGCCAACCAGCATCCTCTGGAGCAGTGGTAACATCACTAAAATGTACACCATCAACTAACATATCTGTAGTTACTACCAAAGATTGCTTTGATTCTGTCGCCAAAACTGCCGCATCATCACCTATCACCTCTGAAGGACAAAAGCGTTGTAATCTCTCTAAAAGACCTTGTTCGCCAATATCTCGAACTTGTAAATGTTCTACTGGTAAATTAGACATAATTTTGAGGAGGCAGGAGGCAGAAATTTTGAATATTTTAGGACTTACGCATTGACAGGATCAACCAAATATGAGGTATGGGTTTCGGGCATTTTAACGTGATTTTTTAATTATTTTTGGGCGATAGCGAAGCGCTGCTGCAAGCAGTTCGCTATTGATCGGAAGTTAATCGCCAAAA
>NZ_JAQMTI010000298.1:0-5659 GCF_028329225.1 Sphaerospermopsis kisseleviana CS-549
AACCAGAAATCACCCGTTGATTGTCTGCTGTCACTGCAACTGCGTTTACCGAACTACTATGACCTTTAAAGGTGAACTGTTCTTCCCCGGTCTGTAAATTCCACACCTTGACAGTATTGTCCCAAGAACCAGAAATCACCCGTTGATTGTCTGCTGTCACTGCAACTGCGTTTACCGAACTACTATGACCTTTAAAGGTGAACTGTTCTTCCCCGGTCTGTAAATTCCACACCTTGACAGTATTGTCAGATGAACCAGAAATCACCCGTTGATTGTCTGCTGTGACTGCTACTGCGTTTACCCTATCACTATGACCTGAGAGAGTGCGGAGTAAGCTTCCTCCTGCTTGGGTGAGACTGGGGGTGAGGGGACGCAACCAAGGGTGAGGGTGGTTTGTTTGTGCTTGGTTTAATAGGGTTTGAATTTCTGGGGTGTGGATAGCTTGTAACCTTCCCCATAATTGACTGGGTAATTGTTGTTTGTCTTGGGTGACTATGTGTGCAGACAGTCGCAAAGCACTTTGAATATATTTTAAGGTTTTGGTTTGGTCTGGGTGGGTTTTGGTTTGGGTATCATCCAGTAAATCATAATCTTCTATTAATGCTTGGATGCCAAATTCAGGATGATTGATTTTGGCGGATATGAATTGATAATTTGTGAGGGTTTGGAAATAGTTGGTTAAGTTGTCAGACTTTACCAAGTTATCAGGATAGCTACCCAGATAAGCTTTTTGGAAATAGGATTTTTGTGATAATGATTTGTTGGTAGTTGCTGGCATAATATTTTTAATCAGTATTAATAAATGTCGGTTGGGTTGACGTAGGTTATTGACTACACTTAGACTGCGCTCAGTGACCACCTGCGTGGACTAAGAAAAATCTATGAAATCTCTTTTTTTCATCTTGTACATCCTTAAATCCTGGACATCTTGATTCAGACAATTTTCCTCACTAGCAACTTACCATTAACTAGAATTTGAATTTCTGATTTTAAATCAAAGTAGTGTGTTGGGTTGCGCTGCGCTTAACCCAACCTACGAATGTTTGATTATGATTCCTGTATCATTTTCAAATAATCAGCAATGCGCTGATTTACTTCTTTAAATAACTTGCGGGTTGCTTGTAGTTCTCTTTTTGCTTTCAAGAAATCTAAGAAACTAGCATGATAGATACTGTAACAAATATCTCCATCTATATTTGATGTTCTTAAATATTCAATCCATTCATCTAAAACATCCTGTACAACATATTCATCTTGATGGAGAATATTAAAAATCATCTCACAGGGAATTGGTGTGGCAATTTCCACTAAGGTAAACAGAATCATTACTTTCATTTCTTTAGATGAATCATTCATTTTCATCCTGTCCCAATGAGTTTGATAATAATTCTGTAACCCTTGTGGTAATTGAGTTAAATTCACATCATCATAATCACCCTCTGCTATTGCTGGTAACACATAGCGCAAATACATAAAATTATTTTCGCTCTTGTCTGCTAACTTCTGCACAAAATCATCAGGGGTGATTTTTCTGTTGGATATCCAATTTTGTAAGCCATTTTTATGTTCTGGGTAATTTTCTAAACAAAAGCGAATATATTCTTGAATATCCTTTGCGTTTTCTGCATCATACTTTTTGTCAGTCAAATCTAATTCTTCTTGTGTTACACCTTCTGTATAAAGTCGTTTTTTACTAGGTTCATAGCGTCGTCGTGTCAGCAAGAAGTAAACATTATCTGGTAGGGTTTTGGGTAAATATAAAATATTTTCTGCTCCTGGTTTTTGGTCTACTTCATCCAGTGCATCCACGACAATGATTAATTTTTCATTCTCGCTTAGTTTTTCTGTTACTTTTACCAGTAATGTTGATAAATCAGCGTTTTCAACATTTGTGATTTGATAGCGGTTAATTAGTTGTTTACGAATGCTTTCCAGGAATAATTCAGGACGGTTACGACCATCTACCAAGACGTTAAAATAGCAGATTGCGTTATTTTCAGAAACGTATTTTGCAGCGATGGTACTTTTGCCCATTCCCGCATCACCGATAACTGTAAAATAGCCTTTTTTATTGGTGTTGGTGAAGTTTTGAAAGGCAGCAAATACAAATCCGCGACCGCAGAAGGATTGGGTTTTCTCGGTAATTAGTGATTGAAATTCTGGTGAGATAGATTTATCGGAAATAGGATTTTTTACTGTTGCTTCTGATTGAGGTTGATGATATTGCTGTTTTAAACAAGTTCGTAATTTTTCAAATTTACCTGCACCGTCTTTTTCTCTCAGTTTAGCATAGACAGTTTCAAATTTTTCATAAATCTTTTGTAGGCGAAGTTTAACAGTAGATTCTGCTATGTTTAATTTTAACCTGAGTTGTGTTTGATTAATTTGTGCATCTGGGTGAGGTAGTGCGGTTAATAAAGTTGTTTTCTCTTCAACAGATAAACCTTGAATATTTGCTTGTTGGTTAAGAAATTCTTGCCAAGTCATAGATGTTGTTGAGATTTTAGTAAGAATTATAACTGATTTTTGGTAAAAATAGTCTAGTTAATATTTTTTTACCATTATTTCCCGGTTTGCGTCATTATCCGCCTGGGAATTAATTCCCAGTCTCATAGCGAAAGTATACTAAAGTAAACTAAAACCGACTTTCCACACTTCAAAATGTACTACGTTAATACTTCGATAAATTTTACAAATAATTAATGTTGATATTATTCAATATTTAAATGTATGAATTATAGCCCTTCGGCGATAGCGAAGCGCTGCTGCAAGCAGTTCGCTATTCAACTACCATTAACCCCAATTTTCGTAATTTTCATGTATTACAAAGCGAAGTGCGGAATGTGGGTTCAATATTTGTAGATCCCCCTAAATCCCCTTATCAAGGGGGGTTAGGGGGATCAGAGGGTTTTGGATACACCATGAAAGACTTTTTAAACATAATTTAAAACTAGCATAATTGACATTGTTAAATGAGATAAATTAGATATTTGTACTTTCAATATACCTCTAATATACCTTGAATATACTTTATTTTATATCTACTTTGAATAGACCTATCTCTATACTTTCAATAGACTTCATGTCTGGAAATTCATGAGAATATAAAAACAGGAAACAAGAAAAACACATTGATATCAAAGGTAGTCAAAACCATGAAAGAATCAATTCAGAACGAACTCCTTCGTCAAGCAAAGTTAACTTTTAATGTTGCTTTGTCTGTCTCTGCTATTTCAGCTATGATTACTTTATCTGGAGTGGGTTTAGTCTATTTCAATAAATTATCTGAAGCTGCTTTAACAGGAAGTGCTGGTGCTTTGGCAACGATGACTTGTTTAAATATGGCGAAAGAATCTAAAGATGAACTGTTGAAAATTCTGGAAGATGAGGAAGAAGAATAGGAAAATAGAACTTACACAAAACATAACGAAAGTAGGGGTAATTCATGAATTACCCCTACCCAATAATCAGGGTTTTACTCCCATCTTGCGTAAATCATGGGAAAATTAAAAATGACCCGGAAATCAATTTCCGGGCTAATAGCTCAAGTAGGTTAAAACCTACTATAATTAACTCAAACTTCAATCATAATTGATGTAAAAATATCCAATTAATGAATTGAAAATAGTCGGTTAAAACCGACTTCCGCTATAAGACAGGGAATTTATTCCCTGGCTGTTAAGCTGTTACACAGCTAAATTGTATAATCCTAATATTCTGAACTCTTGTTTAACAGGCAAGATGCCTGTTCCACTTATACAAATTAAATGCACAACAGCTTAAAATATATCTCATCACTTCCCATGTCTAACCCCCGTCAAGTTGCATTTACCGCTCTCAAAGAAGTACACAAAGGAGCTTATACTGATGTAGCCCTCGACCGTGTATTACAAAAGTATCAATTACCGGACAATGACCGTCGGTTAATGACAGAATTAGTCTATGGTAGTGTGAGAAGACAACGCACTTTAGACGCTATTATTAATCAACTTGGTACTAAAAAATCTCACCAACAACCACCAGACCTGCGGACAATTTTACATCTGGGTTTATATCAACTCCGTTATCAAGAAAAAATCCCTGTTTCTGCTGCTGTCAACACCACGGTAGAACTAGCAAAAACCAATGGGTTTTCTGGTTTGACGGGTTTTGTGAATGGGTTTTTACGGCAATATTTACGACTTGCAGAAACTTCATCAGAACCTTTAAAATTACCAGAAAATCCCGTAGAAAGATTAGGAATTTTATATAGTTTCCCCAATTGGATCATTGAAGTTTGGTTAAAACAATTGAGTTTTGAGGAAACAGAAAAACTCTGTCAATGGATGAATCAAACCCCGACTATTGATTTAAGAGTTAATATTCTTAAAAGTGACTTAGAAAAAGTAGAATTAACTTTTAAAGATGCTGGTATTTTAGTCAGAAAAATTCCCCATTTACCCCAAGGTTTAAGATTAATTAGTAGTACGGGTGCAATTCAAAATTTACCCGGTTTTCAAGATGGTTGGTGGTGTGTACAAGATAGTAGCGCCCAGTTAGTAGGTCATTTGCTTGATCCCCAACCCGGTGAGGTGATCATTGATGTTTGTGCAGCACCAGGGGGAAAAACTACCCATATTGCAGAGTTAATGGGGGATGAGGGTAAAATTTACGCTTGTGATAAAACTGCTTCTCGTTTACGCAAACTTACTGAAAATGCCAAACGTCTGAATTTACAATCTATCGAAATCTGCACGGGGGATAGTCGCACTTTTACCCAATTTCATAACATCGCTGACCGTGTATTATTAGATGCTCCTTGTTCCGGTTTGGGAACTATGCACCGTCACGCTGATGCGCGTTGGCGACAAACTCCCGCATCTGTCCATGAATTAGCCCAAATCCAACAAGAGTTAATATCACATACTGCAAATTTTGTCAAGCCTGGAGGGATTTTAGTTTATGCTACTTGTACATTACACCCAGAGGAAAATGAAGAAGTAATTACAAACTTTTTAGAAAAAAATTCCCATTGGCAAATTGAACATCCTAGCTTTGATTTTGTTGATGTTTCTCCCTCTGGGTGGTTGAAGGTATGGCCTCATCAACAAGATATGGATGGTTTTTTCATGGTGCGTTTAAGAAAAACCAAGGATTCCGAGTGAATACTGCTAGGGATTGTACCATTTGATGAAAGACCGAATCTACTGGAGGAGGCAACAATGGTTAGTAATTCTCATGTTAAAAATCTAGTTAAAATTCTGATTGGAGCAGCTTGGATTGATGGTAGAATCCAGCCGGAGGAAAGACAATATCTGCGGGAAATAGCTCAAGCTAAGGGTTTAGCTACTGACCCAGAGATTAAGCCTTGGCTGTATGAATTAGTACCAGTTAAACCAAATCAATGTTATGAATGGGTGAGAGAATATTTGGGCGATCGCCCCAGTTTACAAGAATGTGAAACTCTGATTGAAGCTATCAGTGGATTGATTTACAGTGATGGTGAAGTAGCCATTGAAGAAGCTAAACTACTGACTAGATTGGAGGAGTTGAGTAAATCTCATGATTCTACTCAACCAATTTACAACCCACTGTTAAAACAAATTCAAAAGCTTTACCGCCGCTGGGTGGATGTGCAGAATTAGGGACTGGGGACTGGGGACTGGGGACTGGTGACTGG
>NZ_JAQMTI010000299.1:0-8374 GCF_028329225.1 Sphaerospermopsis kisseleviana CS-549
AGATTCTAGACAGCTTGTAACTACTGTTAATGCCCCCAGAAAAATTTTCACAACTCTTGATTTTTCCTGTGGGGGCATCAAACTCGCTTCAAACAAATCCAATCAATCAAGATCAAGGAGTATTGAACCATGCAAGTAATCGAAAATAACGAACTATTCACTCAAGTTGCTGCTGAAGAATCTTCTGTTGTTAGTGGTGGTACTCTTTTAAACTTTGCCATTTTTTCCTTTTTTGCTACATCACCGGCTTCTTTTGGGGGAACGGATTATACTGTTGAAGAATTTATTTTAGCAATTGCAATACTCAGCCAACCAGAAAACTTTTTCAACCCGGAAATAGCAGAGTTCGGTGAATTAATAAATGTGTAATTATTATAAATATTATTCGCCCTTATTTTAGATATACTTCAGAGATAGCTAATTGAGTATATTTGGTTTAAATACTGGGACATATTAATTATGTTCCAGTATTTTTTGCTAATTAACCTTAACTCAGATCAAGTTAAATAAATTATGCAATGACTTTTCATAAAAAGGAAATTAATTTCACAGAAAGTAACAATGTTTTATTTTTTAACTAAATTTAAACTATAAATTACCCATTAAATAAATATAAACAATAGCTTGATATTGATGGAAAATCCCAGCCATATAAACATTGGTAATTTATGAAATACGCTCACGTTTCCCAACATAGTCAAGAAGATTGTGGTGCAGCTTGCTTGGCTGCTATAGCCAAATATTATGGCAAGAGTTTTACTCTCAGTCGCATCAGAGAAGCTGTAGGCACAGGACAATTTGGTACAACTTTATTAGGACTACAACGGGGAGCAAAAACACTAGGTTTCAATGCTTCACCAGTCAAAACTTCTCCCGAACTTTTAAACAGATTAAATGAAGCACCCTTACCTGCAATTGTTCATTGGCAAGGTAATCATTGGGTAGTATTCTATGGTAAAAAAGGCAGAAAATTTATCATATCTGATCCAGCAGTAGGTGTCCGCTATCTATCTGAAAAAGATTTAGTAGAGGGTTGGACAGATTGGTTAATGCTGTTATTAGAACCCGATCCAGAAGAATTTTTCAAAGCAGAAGATGATCAAATTGGTGGTTTTTGGCGTTTCTTCAAGCGCGTGTGGAATTTTCGCGCTATTTTAGCTCAAGCTTTACCTCTCAACTTGCTTTTAGGATTATTATCTTTAGCGTCTCCTTTCCTATTACAAATTCTCACCGATGATGTTTTAGTGCGTGGAGATACTAAACTACTGACTACTATGGCGATCGCTGTAGTAGTAATGAACCTAATTTCTAGTAGTCTTTCTTGGGTTCAGTCTAACTTAATTGCTCACTTTGCTCAACGTCTACAATTAGGATTAGTCCTAGAATTTGGCAGACAAATATTACGCTTACCACTTGCTTATTATGAAGCTCGTCGTAGTGGAGAAATCGTTAGTCGTCTGCAAGATATTAACCAAATAAATCAATTAGTTACTCAAGTTGTCGTCAGTTTACCAAGCAGATTTTTTATCGCCTTAATTTCCTTTGGTTTCATGGCTTTTTATAGCTGGAAACTAACTTTAGTAGCTATCTGTATTGCTGCTTTAATGACCATAGCTCCATTAATATTCCAGCCTACATTACAACAAAAGACCCGTGAACTATTAGTTAAAGATGCCGAAGTACAAGGTGTTTTAGTAGAAAGTTTTAAAGGTGCATTAACTCTCAAAACTACCGCCGCTGGTTCCCAATTTTCCGAAGAATTTCAATCTCGATTTAGTAAGCTTGCCACCTTGACATTACGCACAATGCAAATTGGCATTATTAATAATACATTTTCTACCTTTATTTCTGCAATTGGCAGTATAGTTTTGCTCTGGTTTGGCGGTAATTTAGTCATTAACCCAGATGAAAACCTAAGTATTGGGCAGCTATTAGCCTTTAATTCAATGAATGGTAATTTTCTAGGTCTAATAGCTACTGTCATCAGTTTTGTTGAAGAATTTACCCGTGCCAAAACAGCCGTACAAAGATTGACAGAAGTTATTGATGCTACTCCAGAAAATGAAAATGACGACAGAAAACCATTTGCAAATATTCCTGGTGATGCTGACATAATTTGTACAAATATCAACTTTCATTATGCAGGTAGAATTGACCTTTTAGAAGATTTTTCCTTAACCATTCCCGGTGGTAAAGTTGTGGCTTTAGTTGGTAAATCTGGATGTGGTAAAAGTACCCTTGCTAAACTACTTGCTGGTTTATATCCTCTCCAGTCAGGCAATATCCGCATTGGACTTTATAACCTCCAAGACCTTTCTTTAGACAGTCTCCGTCAACAGGTGGTACTTGTTCCCCAAGATGCTCATTTTTGGAGTCGTTCTATTGTGGAAAACTTCCGTTTAGGTTCACCCTACGTGACATTTGAGCAAATTGTCAGAGCTTGTCAAATTGCCGGTGCTGATGAATTTATCAGTAAATTACCAGAAAAATATCAAACTATTTTAGGTGAATTTGGCGCAAATATTTCCGGTGGCCAACGTCAAAGATTAGCCATAGCTAGAGCTATTGTCACAAGTCCACCAATTTTAATTTTAGATGAATCTACAGGTGGACTTGATCCTGTCAGTGAAGGGCAAGTTTTGGATCAATTATTTGCACATCGCCAGGGTAAAACAACAATTTTAATTAGTCATCGTCCCAAGGTAATTAATCGTGCTGATTGGGTTGTTTTACTAGATCAGGGAAGATTAAAAATACATGGTTCTTTGCAGGATTTAAAGGTAAAAACAGGCGAACATTTAGATTTTTTAATTCCTTAATTCAACATAATCCCTAATTCAACATAATTAAATTATCAGGTACTTATGCTCTACACTCATAATCAAAAATTGATCTCTTCAGGAGAAAATGATGAGCTTCTTCCTCCTATTAGTCGTTGGACTTCTTTAGCAGGAATACTTCTAATTAGCACTGTTGCTAGTGGGATTGCTCTCTCTTCATGGATTAAATATAATGTTACAGTCAAAACAGTTGGTACTGTGCGTCCTACGGGTGAAGTTCGTCTAGTACAACCACAAATGGAAGGAACGGTTAAAACCATTTTAGTCAAAGAAAATCAACCTGTGAAAATAGGAGATGTAATTGCTAATTTGGATAATGAACAATTAATAATTAAAAAAAGTCAACTGCAAGGTAATATTCAACAAGGTGGTTTACAACTAATTCAAATAGATGCACAAATTCAGAATTTAGATAATCAGATGTCCGCAGAAAAAAAAGTGATCGAAACTGTTATTGCTACTGCAAAAGTAGATTTAGCCCGCAACCAACGGGAATATCAAGAACGAAAAGTTAATACTAACAATGAATTTCTAGCTTCAGAGGCAAGTTTGCAAAAGGCTAAAACCGATTTACAAAAAGCTCAAGCTGATTTAGAATTTGCGAAATTAGACCGCGATCGCTATGAGCAATTATCAAAAATTGGCGCAATTGGGAGACGAGAATTGGAACAAAAACAATTAGTTGTGCAACAAACACAATTAAGACTACAAGCTGAACAAAAGTCATTTGAAATAGCTAAAATCAAACTCCAATCAGCTAAAGCAGCAGTAAATCCAACTCCCGCAACAGTGATGATGGCACAAGAACGTATTGCCCAAGAAACTGCTAAAGGTGAAGCTAATATTGCTAGTTTAAATAAAGAGAAACAAGCATTACTTGAGCGTCGCGTGCAATTACAAGCCCAAATTAATCAATCACAAAAAGAACTGGAACAACTGGAAAATCAGATTCGCAAAAGCAGTATTTTTGCCACTAG
Organism: Sphaerospermopsis kisseleviana CS-549; assembly: GCF_028329225.1. Taxonomy (NCBI): domain Bacteria; kingdom Bacillati; phylum Cyanobacteriota; class Cyanophyceae; order Nostocales; family Aphanizomenonaceae; genus Sphaerospermopsis; species Sphaerospermopsis kisseleviana. The sequence continues at coordinate 3,818 of NZ_JAQMTI010000299.1, forward strand.
CAATGGTATTATCCTCAAGCTAAATTTACGTAACCCAGGTCAAGTAGTGCGTGCTAGTGAATCTATTGCAGAAATTGTTCCTAATTATGCTGCATTAGTCATTAAAGCTATGATTCCTAAAAATGAAATTAAAAAAGTTACCGTTGGTCAAAAAGTCCAATTGCGTGTAGATGCTTGTCCATATCCTGATTATGGCACACTTAACGGTGTGGTCAACAACATTTCCCCAGATGTCATTACAACCCAAAATAAAAATCAAGGTATAGCCTCATCTAATAATTTGAGTTTTTTTGAAGCAACAATTCAACCAGAAACTCTTGAATTTGGTAATACTATTCGCCAATGTCATATCCAAGCAGGAATGGAAGTAAAAGCTGACATTATTTCCAGAGAAGAAACAGCATTACAATTTATGTTGAGAAAAGCAAGACTAATTACTGACTTATAAATAGTTACAATTAAGACAAGACTAAAAAACAACGACTAAAAAACTATCTGACAGAGGATGAATTGTAATATTTCCAGGACTTACCAAAAAGGGAACGAAAGTAGGGGTAATTCATGAATTACCCCTACGCAAGAATAAGGTTTTCAGTCACATCTTGCGTAAGTCCTAATTTCATCCAAATTTCTCATACCAATTCACTAAAATTAGGCAACAGATTACAACCAAAAACCCTACATATAATCTGCATTTCTGAATTTTCAATTATGAATTGGTATCAATATCTATTACTGATATTACTAACACTCAAGGCATAACAATTGTCAAGTTTATGACCTATGAACAAAGCATTCAAGAAGCATTACAGTGGTGGTCTTATAGACAATCCATAAAACTGTTTGGGGAAGCAGAAAAAATTCGGGACAGTTTGTTACAAGAAACTTTCACCATTCGTCGCAGTTTAGATGTATTAAAAATAGATCATCCAAATTTATTAATTCAGAATTGCTATGAACACACCAAAAAAATTGATAATTTTCATCACTCTTTAGTTCAGTTGAGCGATCGCCTGTGTCCAGTGTATATTCAAGAGAGTTTACCACTCTCAATCCAATGCTTGTTAGAACCTTGGGTCTTATCTAATACTCATATCTATTTCCATATTGATATGCCAGCATATTGGCAACATGAGTCTCTAGAAGGTAGTCTCATAATTCTACGAGCTTTAGAAGAATTATTAAGAATAACTTTGCGAGAAAATTTCACACCTATTGCAATTTATATCAGTTTACAACTCAAAGAAAATACCAAAAAATTAACTGTCAGAATCACCTATTCTGATCTATCTAACCTAACGTCTTACTCCTATCTACCGGAATTAAATTATCTCAGTGATAGCCTAGAATTTTTAATGTCTGGGCAATGCTTTTACAATAGTAGCAATCATAGGATAGCTTGGTATTTTTGTTGGTAGGTTTTATTTGTTTTTACCTTGTAGGGGCGAAGCCTTCGGGTGATAACCTATCGCTGAAACCAGTTCATATTCTATCAGAATGCTTCGCCCTCGGTGTTCTAGCAAATATTTTCACCAAAATAATTATATTAATTTCAGTAAAATTCTCCGGGGTAAGGGTGACATCCCTCATAGCAACTAAACCAACATAAATACAATTTAGGAAAAGCTAATTATTATTCAGTATTGAAGATGGAACAAATTTTATCAGCAAATAAATTGCTGAAAATTTTGGTAATTGATGATCATGAATCAGTTTTAAGTGGAACAATTGACATTCTCAAAAAAAACTATCCTAGTGCTGAATTTATAACCGCAATTAATGTCAATAATACTCTTGAAAAACTTACCAGTTTTCAGCCTGATTTGATAGTTATGGATCTTTCAATTCCCGAAGAAAAAGGACTGACTGCGCGACCTGATAACGGTATCCAACTATTGAAAATTTTGATGCAAAAATATCCTCACTTAAATATTGTTGTCCAAAGCGCCCATGCAAGGACATTGGTACGTATTCGTTTGGATATTGATAGTCACAAAGGAGGTTTTACTATTGCTGATAAAAGCCTTTCAACCCAAGAAATGTTAACAAGAGTAGATTGGGCATTACAAGGATTAACTCATACAAAAGATATCAAAAGAATTTACTCAGGATTAGAAGTAAAACCCGAATGGTTAAAAGTCCTAAATTTGGCTTTTCAAGAAGGATTACAAGATAAAGCAATTGCTGAAGAAATGTGTGTATCTGAACGCATGGTGCGTCATTATTGGAGTAAGTTACAAGATGCTTTAAACGTTTACCCAGAGGAAGGTAAAAATATCCGCATTCAAACAGAAAATAAAGCGAGATCAGAAGGGTTGATTGATTAATGATTAATGATTAATGATTAATGATTAATGATTAATGATTACTGATAGCTGAATACTAACAAATAACCATTTCAATTCTGTCAATTTTCAATTGTCAATTGTCAATTGTCAATTAATATTGAAAGCTTATGCAGTCTAAATTTTGGATGAAAATGAAATCAGGATGGCAAAATATGTGGATGTTAAACACATATCCAGTCACAAATATTATAGTGATTAGTATTGTCATCTCTAACTTAGTCAGTGCCAGTTATGTACTATTAACTTGGGGTTGCTTAATTCCAAAATTTTCCGCAATTATAGTCTTAGCTTTAAATGCTATAGCTATCACAGGTATATATCACTATAGCCAAATCGTTAAATCGGGAATTAAAGCTAGAAAAGCGATGATTGAAGTTGCATTTGAAACCATCCATAACGGACCACTACAAACTCTCAATAGGGTTTTAAGATTGGTGAAATTACAAGATTTATCAATTAAGAAAATCCTACCGGAGTTAGAAAAAGACCTAGAAAATTTAAACCAAGAATTAAGGGGAATTTATGAATTTTGGCAACAGGAAAGCCTCACACATCAAAAAACAAACCTTTACTTAGGAAACAGTATAATTATCAATCTACAAGAACCCCTGCACGAAATTCTCTATCAAGTTTATAGTCACACCTTAGAACGAGATTTTCCTTGCTTTAGAACCATCAAATTAAAAATTCGTAATTTTGAACCTATAGACGAACACAGTTTAACTATTGAAGACAAACGAGGAATTTGCCGATTTTTAGAAGAAGCTTTGTGTAATGTGGGTAAATATGCTACAGGAGCAACCTGTCTCAAAGTTAATTGTTCTTTTTCTATGGGTTGGCACACACTAAGTATTGTAGATGACGGTTTAGGCGTTAACTCATCTGTTAACTCATTTAAGAGGGAAGGTCAGGGAACAAAACAGTTTAAAAATTTAGCCCGACAAATTAAAGGTAAATTTCAACGCCTTCCCATGTATCCTCAAGGAACTATTTGTGAGTTATCTTGGCCTGGTTATCTTGTGAGTTATTATAAATAAATCCTCATTTTGAGTTAGAGGAAGGCTAGAAAACGCTGTGCAGATAACATTTTTAGGAACAAGTTCCGGTGTACCTACAAGATCACGTAATGTTTCCAGTGTGGCACTGAGATTACCACAACGGGCAGAACTATGGTTGTTTGACTGTGGTGAAGGTACACAGCATCAAATTTTGCGGAGTGATCTGAAAATTAGCCAACTCTCCCGAATTTTTATCACCCATCTCCACGGAGATCATATTTTTGGCTTGATGGGACTTTTAGCCAGTTGTGGTTTAGCTGGAAATGTAGACAGAATTGATATCTACGGTCCTGCTGGGTTAAATGAATATCTGCAAAGCGCCTCACGTTACTCACACACCCATTTTTCTTACCCCATCAAAGTACATACTGTTCAACCAGGGGTAATTTACGAAGATGATGAATTTATTGTTAGCTGTGGTTTGTTACATCACCGCATTACAGCTTTTGGTTATCGTGTAGAGGAAAAAGACAGAACTGGACGCTTTGATGTGGACAAAGCCAAAGCTTTACAAATTCCTTCTGGTCCTATTTATGGAAAACTCAAACGCGGTGAAACCGTTACCTTGGAAGATGGAAGAGTAATTAATGGTAGTGAATTATGTGGACCTACGGAAATTGGCCGCAAATTTGCCTATTGTACAGATACTGTTTATTGTGATGGTGCTGTCAAATTAGCCCAAGATGCAGATGTATTAATTCATGAAGCTACCTTTGCCCATCAAGATGCAGATATGGCTTTTCAAAGATTACATTCTACCAGCACAATGGCAGCACAAACAGCTTATTTGTCCGGGGTGAATCAATTAATTATGACTCATTTTAGTCCTCGTTATACTCCTGGTAATGCCATTGAGTTAAAAGATTTGTTGAAGGAAGCCCGTGCGATTTTTCCTAATACTATCATGGCGCATGATTTTATGATTTATGACATACCTAGAAGGCGAGAAGTTGTGAAAAATTAGGTAAGTATTCAGCTATCAGTAATCAGTAATCAGCTTTTACCTAGAGTTAAATAGGGTTTGCTGAATAAACCTAAAACCTTGATATATCAAAGGTTAGAGGCTGATAAACACAGAAATTAGTGCAAGGGTTTTGAAGGGTATACCGGAAAAAGTGTGCATTTTTTGGGATTTCAAGAGATGGCAAAGA
>NZ_JAQMTI010000300.1:0-5288 GCF_028329225.1 Sphaerospermopsis kisseleviana CS-549
CCCCAGTCCCCAGTCCCCAGTCCCCAGTCACCAGTCACCAGTCCCCATAATTCGCAGTGAAACGGTACAGTTAAACAAGGTCAAATAGATAGAGACACACGGGCAAAATGACAAACATTGAACTTAAACCTTGTTTCCTGACTCCCAAAAGAGTACAACCAGAGTATCCCCTGTTTGTCTATTTACCAGGAATGGATGGAACTGGTCAAATGTTGCGATCGCAAACTGCTGGCTTAGAATTGGGTTTTGATGTCCGTTGTTTAGCGATCCCCAGACAAGACCTCACCACCTGGGAGGTGTTAACCAATAATGTTTTAGACTTAATTCACGCAGAATTAGAAAGAAGTTGTCATCGTCCTGTTTACCTGTGTGGTGAGTCTTTTGGGGGTTGTTTAGCTATGAAAGTCGCTACCCAATCACCACAATTATTCAAACGTATTATTTTAATTAATCCTGCTTCAGCCTTTCAATTACGTCCTTGGCTCAATTCTTTATCTCAACTGACTGACTTTGTGCCATCTTGGTTTTATGATATTGGTGCATTAGGATTACTACCATTTTTAGCATCTTTATCACGGATGTCTAGTAGTATTCGCCATGAACTGCTGAGAACCATGCGTTCTTTACCCGCAGAAACGGTAAATTGGCGGTTGTCATTGTTGCGGGAGTTTCAAGTTGAAGAGGAAAGATTGCAAAAATTAAAGCAAGAGGTATTATTAATAGCTGGAGGGAGCGATCGCTTGTTACCTTCTGTGAGTGAAGTGGAACGGTTAGATCAGATTTTACCTAATCCTAAGAAATTAATCTTACCTGATAGTGGTCATGCTTGTTTATTAGAGGAAGATGTGAATTTGTATAAGATTTTGAAAGATCATGAATTTGTAGAATCTTTAAAATACAGTCATGCTACTAAGTAGGTAAACAATCCCTAATAGGGATTATCTTAACAGGAGTTCCCACACGCTGGAAATTTTGAGCAATACTGGTACAAGTAAGGAAGGTTTACAGAACATTACAAAAATGACGATTCAACCTACAAATACAGCTTTATTAGATTGGACTGGTGATACCTTAGCAGTTGGCTTATTTGAAGACGCAGTAGAGTTAACAGGCGATTTAGCGACTCTAGACGAGAAATGCGGCGGAATTGTCAAAGAAATCATTGCCGAAGAAGAATTTACAGGTAAATCTCATAGCACTGTCGTTATTCGCTTAGGTGCTAGTCATCCCGTGCGGAAGGTGATTTTGGTAGGTTTGGGAAAACCGGATGCTTTGAAATTAGAAACTTTACGCCGTGTTGCTGCTGCTGTCGCTCGCACTGCCAAAAAGCAAAAAACCAAAACTCTGGCAGTTAGTTTACCAGTTTACAACAACGATCCAGCAGCCACAGCCCAAGCGATCGCAGAAGGCACACAACTGGCACTATATCAAGATACTCGCTTTAAATCTGAACCAGAAGATAAAAATCCCAACATCGAAACTATTGATTTATTGGGTTTAGCTGGACAAGAAGCGGCTATTACCCGTGCAGAACAAATTGTTTCTGGGGTAATTTTAGCAAGGCAGTTAGTAGCCGCCCCAGCTAACGCTGTGACACCGATTACAATGGCAGAAACTGCCCAAGCAATAGCTCAGGAACACGGTTTAGAATTACAAATTTTGGAAAAAGAAGATTGTGAAAAATTAGGTATGGGGGCATATTTAGGAGTAGCCCAAGCTTCTGAATTACCACCTAAATTTATTCACCTCACTTACAAACCAGCTACTACACCCAGACGCAAATTAGCGATTATTGGTAAAGGTTTAACTTTCGACTCCGGTGGTTTAAACATTAAAGGCGCTGGTAGCGGTATTGAAACCATGAAAATTGACATGGGTGGCGCTGCGGCAACTTTAGGCGCTGCAAAAGCGATCGGGCAGCTAAAGCCAGATGTAGAGGTTCACTTTATCTCAGCCGTCACCGAAAATATGATTAGCGGTAAGGCAATGCACCCAGGAGACATCTTAACCGCATCAAATGGCAAAACAATCGAAGTCAACAATACAGACGCTGAAGGGCGTTTAACCTTGGCTGATGCTTTGGTGTATGCGGATAAGTTGGGTTTAGATGCGATCGTTGACTTGGCGACTCTCACAGGTGCTTGTGTGGTGGCTTTGGGTGATGATATCGCTGGTTTATTTACACCTGATGATACAGTAGCTTCCCAACTACAAACCGCTTCAGAAACCGCAGGTGAGAAAATTTGGCGGATGCCGATGGAAGAAAAGTATTTTGAAGGGTTAAAATCGGGTATTGCGGACATGAAAAATACCGGACCTCGCTACGGTGGTTCTATTACTGCTGCTTTGTTTTTGAAGCAGTTTGTTAAGGATACTCCTTGGGCGCACCTGGATATTGCCGGTCCAGTTTGGGCTGATAAGGAAAATGGCTATAACGGTGCTGGTGCTACCGGTTTCGGGGTGAGAACTTTGGTTAGTTGGGTTTTGAGTTAGTTTTTTCGGTTTGATACAGCAGGAGTCAGGAGTCGTAGGGGCGAAGCATTCGGAAAACAACCTTGGATCAAAATTGATAATTTATCGCCCGAATGCTTCGCCCGTACAGGAGTCAGGAGTCAGGAGTAAAACTCTCTTTCTGTCTAGGTTTCAAGTAAGAATCTGTACCAGATTGATCTGTAATCTGCTGTAAATTATTAAAGGTTCTGCTTTGGGTGTGATCCAAGGTAGAGCCTTTTTATATGCTCAGAATATTAAACGCAGATAAACGCAAATGATCAATGAACGCAGATGAGAAATAAGAGATTTTTAATACCTTGAAATTAAAATTTATTTAGGGGTTGCTGTTCGCATAGCGTGCCGTTAGGCATAAAAGTCTTGTCGTGATGACAGGTAACAGGTGACAGGTGACTGGGGAAAAATATTTACCTCCTGCCTTCTGCCTTCTGCCTCCTGCTATAGTTTTTCATGTCTTTTTTGGGAATTTTTAATTGTTGAGTGTTGCGATCTGATAAAATTTGTAAGGTTTCTTTGAGCTAGGAGCAATGGGATCGACTGGTGTAAGCATCGCAATTGACGCTATGGGAGGGGATTACGCACCCGCTGAAATCGTCGCTGGCGCATTACGAGCGAAAGAAGAATTGGGTGTGAAAATCTTGTTGGTGGGTGATCAGCAACAAATCGAAGCTGTGATACCGCCAAAAACCAATATGGTAGGATTAGAGATTGTTCCTGCACAGGAAGCGATCGCAATGGATGATGAGCCTTTGAACGCAGTTAGAAAAAAGCGTAAGGCTTCCATCAACGTAGCAATGGACTTGGTTAAAAACAAACAAGCAGATGCAGTATTTTCTGCTGGTCACTCTGGGGCAGCAATGGCCTCAGCTTTACTACGTTTAGGCAGATTACCAGGAATTGATCGTCCAGCCATAGGCACAGTATTTCCCACCATTAAAGCAGGTAAGCCAGTATTAATACTGGATGTTGGTGCAAATGTAGACTGTCGCCCTAAATTTTTAGAGCAGTTTGCAGTCATGGGTTCAATTTATAGTCAGTATGTTTTGGGAATGCCTGAACCCAAAATAGGATTATTAAATATCGGTGAAGAAGACACCAAAGGTAACGAAGCAGCCCTTCGCGCCCATCAATTATTACGGGAAAATACCCAAATAAATTTTAGTGGTAATGCGGAAGGACGTGATGTATTATCAGGTGAATTTGATGTTATTGTCTGTGATGGCTTTGTCGGTAATGTGTTATTAAAATTTGCTGAAGCAGTAGGGGGTGTAATTTTACAAATTCTGCGGGAAGAACTACCCCAGGGGATTCGAGGCCAAATTGGCACAGCAATTTTAAAACCCAACCTCAAACGCGTTAAACAGCGCATGGATCACGCAGAACATGGTGGTGCATTACTATTAGGCGTAAATGGAATTTGTTTCATCGGTCATGGTAGTTCTGAAGCACCTTCTATTTTTAGTGCTATTCGCATGGCTAAAGAAGCTGTAGACAATCAGGTATTGCAAAGACTACAGTCACAATATCAACTTTTACAAAGCGAAAGCGAATAGCCTGATCTGGTATAAATTCCATAGTCATTTGTCATTAGTCATAGTCATTCATGAATGGGGTTTGCTGACTGCTGACTGCTGACTGCTGACTGCTGACTGCTTCTGGACAACTGACAACTGACAATTGACAACTGGGGAGATTTAGGAGTGCAGAATTTATTCAATCAAGGTATAGCAATTACAGGAAGTGGTTCGGCTGTACCAGCTACTTCCTTGGATAACGAGACTTTGACTCAACTGGTAGAAACTTCAGATGAGTGGATTACCACAAGAACAGGAATTAGTCAACGGCAGTTAGCATTACCGCCGGAATCATTGACTACATTAGCCACGGATGCTAGTAAACAGGCGATCGCATCCGCGGGAATTAAACCAGAAGATATTGATTTAATTTTGCTGGCAACTTCTACCCCAGATGATTTGTTTGGCAATGCTTGTCGCATTCAAGCTGAATTAGGAGCAATTAAAGCAGTAGCCTTTGATTTAACTGCAGCCTGTTCGGGGTTTGTGTTTGGACTGGTGACAGCAGCCCAATATATTAGAACAGGAGTTTATCAAAATGTACTGTTGATAGGCGGAGATATCCTCTCTCGTTGGGTAGATTGGCAAGATCGGCGCACTTGTGTGCTGTTTGGCGATGGTGCTGGGGCCGTGGTATTGCAAGCAAATAAGAGCGATCGCCTATTAGGATTTTCCCTGAAAAGCGATGGTAGTCAAAATCACTATCTCAACCTGGGTTATCAAGGCACTACAAAACAGGTTAGTCCAGATATTCATGTACCTACAGGCACTTATCACCCCATCACCATGAACGGTAAAGAAGTATATCGTTTTGCTGTTCAGAAAGTTCCAGAAGTCATAGATAAAGCTTTATTTGAAGCTCATCTCAGCGTAGATCAAATAGATTGGCTGATTTTACATCAAGCAAATCAGCGGATTATTAACTCTGTAGCTGATCGGTTAAATATTCCTGAACATAAAGTAATCAGTAACGTTGCCCATTATGGTAACACCTCTGCTGCTTCTATTCCCCTCGCATTAGATGAAGCAGTAAGGGAAGGAAAAATTAAACCAAATGATATCATTGCTACCTCTGGTTTTGGCGCTGGTTTAACCTGGGGTGCAGCTATTTTTCAATGGGGAAGGTAGGTGACTGGTGACTGGTGACTGGTGACTGGTGACTGGTGACTGGTGACTGGTGACTGGTGACTGGTGACTGGTGAC
>NZ_JAQMTI010000301.1:0-3610 GCF_028329225.1 Sphaerospermopsis kisseleviana CS-549
GCGTAATAAGTTCCGCAATTAGCAAGTTTAGCTGATTCTCCACACAAAAATTCCAGAATAGCAGCTAAATTTTCATCAGGATTGATTAAGTGTTGTTGGCATCCATAATTAGACATTTTTCTGATTTTCGATATTGTCCTGTATAATAACATGAAGTTTTAATCAAGATTGGATGAATTATTCTATACAATTTTGAATGTGGCTAAAGCCCATCAATCGCTTTAATGCGACTAAAGTCCCTATCGACTTATCCCCATGTCTAAAAGCCTGGGGCTTGCGTCTCGTTTCAGGGTCATGGAAAAAATTGGCCAAAAGATACTTGTCCATAGTTGATTATGGACAAGCACAAACCGGACAAAGACTGCTTTTACTTATTCAGACTCTCCTGAGAATTTGAGGTGATTTCCATTCTGCCATCATTTGCTGTTGCTCCCGATTAATGATGGATCAGTAGCACCATCTACGGTAGCGGCGGTTTTTGGTTCGGGGAAAACGAATCTTAACAAAGGAGGAGCTAAGAAGGTAGTAAGAATTACCATCATAATAATTGCTGCTCCTAGTGGTTTTGAGAGAGCGCCACTAGCTGCACCAACACCGGCAAATACCAAACCTACTTCACCTCTGGGAATCATACCCACACCGATGGCTAAACGGTTAATACCTGGTTGACCAAATACGGCCAAACCTGTGATCACTTTACCAATAATGGCGACTGTGATCAGGAAGATTGCCATAATTAAACCTTCTCTGTTGGTGGGAATAGCTGGGTTTAAAACTCCTAAGTCGGTTTTTGCGCCGACGGCGACGAAGAAAACTGGAACTAGCATATCCGCAATGGGAAGAACTTGATTTTGTAGTTCTTTGCGTTTATCGGTTTCTTCAAGAACTAAACCTGCTGCAAATGCTCCCAGAATTGCTTCTAAGTTGATGACATCAGCAATGTAGGCCATGATGAAGGCGAAAATGAACGCTGGGATAACTACTCCACCGCGTGTTTTGAGTAGATCGGCGATCGCTACAAAGGTTTTATTGAAAATGTTACCCAGGATGACTGCACCAATCAGAAAAGCTGTGGCGCTCACGATCAAATAAATGACGTTGCTTACATCTACTGCGCCATCTTTGGCCAAACTAGCAACTACGGCTAAAACGATGATTCCCAATACGTCATCTATTACCGCTGCACCGAGAATTATCTGGCCTTCTTTGGAATTTAACCTTCCTATTTCTGATAGCACTTTGGAGGTAATACCGATACTGGTAGCTGTCAAAGCTGCACCGGCAAAAATTGCGGGTACTGCACTGATACCAAAGATGATCATTAAACCTGCTGTACCTGCGGCAAAGGGTACTACTACGCCCACTACTGCGACTACAAAAGCTTGGATACCGACTTCCATTAAGTCTTTTAAATTAGATTCCAAGCCAATTTCAAACAGCAGGATAATTACACCCAGTTCGGCTAAAACTGAAATTACCTCTGACTGTGCTGCAAAAACCTGGGGAGTTGCTTCTGGAGTTAAACCAGCGGTGATTTGCAGGAATGTCATAATTAAGGAGTTGGAACTGTCTGTACCTCCTTCTGGAAATACCAACAGATGCAAAACCGATGTACCGACTAGCACGCCACCAACGAGTTCACCTAAAACGGGTGGTAAACCGATTTTGTTGGATAGTTCGCCTCCCAGTTTGCTGGCGAAATAAATTACTACTAAACTCAGTAGCACGGCTGCTACTACCATTGAACTGTCTACGGGTTCTGTGGCTGTGGCATTAGCCAATAGGGGAACTGTAAAGTTGATTGTGTTCAAAAACTGCATTGCTTCTGTGAATATCCTTCTTTAGTTATTTGTACCTTGTTATGGAAACTATTTCATAGGTCTTCATGTATTGGCAGTCCTAACACAAACGATAAGTTATTTAATATATTTACTCTGCTAATACAATATATAAATTCAGTAGAGGGTAAATTCTGTTGTATAGATTAGATAGGTCTATGTAGGGTGTGGCTGTAAACAATGATGATGTTACTTGCTAAAGGGTGCTAGGAATGAATGAGAAAGAACTGAAACTAGGTAAATACCTGACTTTAGAAGATTTTTGTACCTGTACTCAGACTTATCAAAAATATGCTCAATATATCAACCCTTTCCCTCAGAATATTCTAGAGACTATTCCGGCTTTACAAGATTTAAATAAGTTGATCATTGATCCTGTTATTGATAATTACGGCAGGGACAAGTTTATTTTAACTTATGGTTTTTGTTCTGCTGATTTAAAAAAGTTTTTGGAGAAAAAAGATCCATTGACAGGTGAAAAAAATGGTCGGGTTGCACCTAAGTTAGATCAGCATATCAGTTATGAAATTAACAAGAATGGTAAATATTATTGTGAAAGGTTGGGTGCTGCTTGTGATTTTATGATTGCAGATTTACCTAGTGAATGTTTGGTAGATTGGATTTTACAGCATAAGTTACCTTTTGATTCTTTGTATTTTTATGGTAGCACTAGACCGATTCATGTTAGTTATGGATTGCAGCATAAACGGGATATTTGGACGTTTGGGGATGTGAGACAACCGACGAAGAAGGGGATTGAGCATTGGGTGAAGTTGGCGAAGGAGATATGATGTTTCTGGGAATTAGGGGAATTGTTTGAGGCGATCGCCCGGTGAAAATTAAGTGAAAATTAAGTGAACATCAGGTGACAATTATTTTATTTTTGGTATAATTTTTTATTATGCTTGTGTTCCTATTGTGATTGATTAGTTTGTAGTGAGGAATTTATTCCTCATTTGAGGACTAAAGTCCTCACTACGAAATATTATCAATCAGAAGTCGGGTATCTGATCATTAACTGTGGAGTTAAATCTAATGACACAAATTACAACCACAAATTTTGAATTAATTCAACCTTCAGCTAATCATCAAACTTTGACAGATGAGCAGTTTATGTTATTAAAGGAGGACGGAAATCTTTATGAATATGTGGATGGAGAGCTAGTTATTGTGGCAAATTCAGGTTTAGAACATGGTTATTTAGCTCTAACTCTCGGATATTTTTTAACTGGTTTTGTGCGCGAACATAAACTTGGTATAACTTGCGATTCTAGCACTGCTTTTAAAATGAAAACTGGTAACAAAAGATCCCCTGATCTGGCTTTTATTGATAAAGAAAGATTACAAGGTTTAAAGAGATTACCCAAGGGTTTTTTTGATGGCGCTCCTGATTTAGCTGTAGAAATTATTTCTCCTAATAATACTTTTGAGGAAATTCATAATAAATTAGTAGAGTATTTTGAAAATGGAACTCGTTTAGCATGGGTGATATTACCAGATGAAGAATGTGTATTAGTTTATCGCAAACCTAAACCATCACAGCTTTTACAATTAGAAGATAGTCTTGATGGAGAAGATGTGATTCCTAATTTTCATCTTCCTTTGACAGAGTTATTTCAAGAATTGTCTTTTTAAATAGGGTTTGCTGAATAAACCTAAAACCTTGATATATCAAAGGTTAGAGGCTGATAAACACAGAAATTAGTGCAAGGGTTTTGAAGGGTATACCGGAAAAAGTGTGCATTTTTTGGGATTTCAAGAGATGGCAAAGA
>NZ_JAQMTI010000302.1:0-47876 GCF_028329225.1 Sphaerospermopsis kisseleviana CS-549
CCAGTCCCCAGTCACCAGTCCCCAGTCCCCAGTCCCCAGTCACCGTTTGTATTGCCATTCTTCCCTGATATTCTTGTCTAAATTGTGTAATTCCTTCAATAATATTTGGTAAATCAATTGTCTCTAGAGGACGATTAATTTGCTGTAGTTTATTTGACGAAACAGCATCCAATACTTTTCGGTTAAGCCCAAAACAACGAAATAACGTAGGTTGGGTTGAGGAACGAAACCCAACATTTACAAGGGTTTGTTGGGTTTCACTTCGTTCAACCCAACCTACAAAAATCCTTAACCGAACAGTATTGAAACAGCATCCAGTTTAACGGCAACAATATCCGCTATTGATATAGCAGGTGACAGTTTACAAATCAAATTACAAGTCAAAATTCATGCGTTCAAAAGTTGAAAGTTTTACCTATTGATAAATCAAGAGGATTGAACGATGTCTAAAGACTTACGCTTCACAAAAAGACTGTTTCAACCCATCTTATTGAGAATTTATCATTAGTTTGTGAGGAAGTTGTGAGGTAAATTTTCTTATCTTTTGGTAGTGAATACAGTTGTAAACATCATCACCATACCACCTAAAAGAATAGCGATCGCCAATCCTCCTGTGAGCAAATCTAACGTATTATTATCTATGTTCATTGTTTAATCACTCCCAAATTTACTAAAAATTTACTAAAAATTTACTGTAATTTTCTGAGTAAATTACTATTTTTACAAATGCAATTATATCATATCTTGTGAAATACTTATCATATCTGTTGGAGGTGGTAATTGGTAATGGGTAATTGTAAAAAGGCAATTATAGCTGTAGTTAAGAATTTTCTTAATTGTAGAAAAAAATCATAGTTACGAATAAAAAAATGATTACCTGGAAATTTATGTAAAGAAAACCCAGCATTTGTATGTTCTTGCCATGATTCTAATTCATAATCAGCAAATGCTGGATCTTGTAAACCGCCAAAAACACTAATAGGAAAATCAAAAGCTGGTTTTGTTGGTCATAATAGGGTTTGGGTGCTGTTAAATAATATTTTTTAAACATATTAACTGATAATCCCATAAAATGACTATACTATGGGCTAATACCAGTGTTTATCATTCAGGTTGGTGTGAGGAGTATTTGATGGGTGTTTACATTATTCGTCCTAAGACAACATCAGTAGCGCGTTCTTTAAAATTAGCATCGAGAAAATTTACGGCTGAAAGTCGTCCTTCACAAGTTGCAGAAGTGGTGAATTTTTGGCAACAAGACCCTGTATATCAAGAAATAAATTCTTATTTAGATCCCTTCTGTGGCAGTGGCGGTGTAATTAGAGAAATAATATCCTCCTCAAAAGATGCAGATACACTCATGGAGTATCAAAATCGGATCAGTATTACAGGTACAAAAATAGTTGATATCCCTGATCAAGAAATTGACAAAGTAAGTCAAGATTTACCTAATGCTTTAATTTTACGCGATTTCCCAATAGGGTTAATTCAGCCAGAAAGAAATTTAACAGGTAAAAAAGATACAATAAATGTAGATGATCTTTGGCATTTAGAAGCTATATCTCTGATTACCGCACGTCAGCAAGGATTTACAGGTACAGGTAAAGGAATAACTGTTGCTGTTCTTGATTCTGGTATAGATGCCAACCATCCAGAAATCAGAGATAAAATAATTGAATCTTATCGTTTAAATCCCAGAACACAGGAAATTCAAACCGTACCATTTGAAGATACAGTTGGACATGGTACTCATGTTGCAGGTTTAATTTGTGGAAATCAAGTTGGTGTTGCACCAGAAGCGCAAATCATCAACAGTATTATGTTTCCTAATGGTGTATGTAATCTCTCAGATTGGATATCTTGGTTTAATTGGTTAGCATTACAACCAGAAATCAATATAGTGAATATTTCTGCGGGTGAACTTTCTTTACCAGCAGGTTATTTTGAGCTATTTAATTCTTTAATTGATGATTTAATAGCTGTAGGTTTACTTCCCATTTGTGCTGTAGGTAATGAAGGATTTAACCGTTCTCGTACACCTGGTAACTGTAAAGGTTCACTTTCGGTAGGTGCTATCAATAATAAAAATAAAGTTGCATACTTTAGCGGTAACACTACCATTACCATCACAAATGACTCCCAATCTTATAATGTTCCTTATGTAGTTGCACCGGGAGAAAGCGTTTATTCATCTGTCTTGGGTGGAGGTTATGAAGCGTGGAATGGTACATCTATGGCCACACCGATTGTTTCTGGTGTAGCGGCTTTAGTATTAGAGAAGTATAATAAAAATATCTCAGTGCTAAATTTATTAGATGAAATTTTGACGAATTGTAAAGATTTAGGACTGGATAAAGAACGCCAAGGTAAAGGTTTAGTTCAAGTACCAAAAGCACTATATGAACCTTAAAGAACACCACATTGCTAAAATTGACCCTTTGCTAGAAGAAGCTTTAATGAATGCAAGGGGTGATGAAAAAATGCGGGTAGTTATGACCTTGGGTGATGACAATCAACTCAGGAATAATCAAGGTGTTTTAAATTTAAAACCTGCTGATTTTCCATCATCTACAGCCTACAGAAATGCGTTAATTGAACAGCGTAAAATTCAAATTTCTCAAGTTATAGGTGACACAGTTCAAGAACTACAAAAAATATCTTTAACGACCCAAGGCGGCACAATGAGCCGTGTTTTAGTTGTTGAAGGTTCAGCAACGGATATATTACGCTCATTAGAATTATCTGGAGTTAATCATGTTAGTTTAGATCAATTAATAGGATTACCAGAAATTGCCCCAGATGAAGCAGTTAATCATTTTGCAGAATTGTATATAAAAATTTTAAGAATTGAGTTAGATGAAAAAACCAAAAAATTAATTTATCAAGCTTCTAAACAGTACATTCTTAACTATCAAAAGCGATATAATCGGTTGCGAGTTTTGGGAATGTCGCAACCTGTTAATTTAGATGATATTTATACAGAAGTTCAATGTTTACAACCTGATGAGATTGGAAAATTTGAATCATTAACAGCATTAGAAAAAAATTATCGTCAAAATGGTAGTCATAGATTGACTAATGAAAAATCTGCAAGACAAGATGGAATGATAATTGCTAATCAATATGCACATTTAATGATTTTGGGACAACCGGGTGCAGGTAAATCTACTTTTTTAAGGAAAATAGGACTAGAAGCACTTAAAGGTAAATCTGGACAAATTCAGGGAGAAATTATTCCTGTTTTAATAGAACTGAAACAATTCACTACAGATAAAGTTGATATTTACAATATTATTCAGCAAGAATTTGTATCTTGTAATTTACCACTAGCAAAAGAATTTACTAATCAATTATTAAGGCAAGGTCAATTATTACTACTGTTAGATGGTTTAGACGAAGTACCAAATAGAAATTTTGAATTAGTGATTGATGGGATACAAAATTTTGTTAAGCAATACAAGCAAAATAAATTTGTGATTTCTTGTCGTACTGCTGCTTATCGACAGAAGTTCACTAACTTCAAAGAATTTATTATTGCGGATTTTAATGAGCAACAAATTCAACAATTTATTAATAACTGGTTTTATTCGGAAGTAGATAAAAAATTAGTAACTCCCCAAAAATGCTGGAATAAAATTAAAAGTGAAGATACTACTAAGGAATTAGCAAGAACTCCCTTATTATTAACTTTTCTTTGCTTAGAATATGATGAATCTCAAGATTTACCGAAAAAACGATCTACATTATATGGTAATGCTTTAGATATTTTATTGAGAAGATGGGCATCTGAAAAAAGATTACCAACTGAGCAGATTTATCGTCAACTGGGGATTGATTTAGAAAAACTTATGTTAGCTGAGATTGCTTATCATAATTTTGCAGCAGATAAACTTTTCTTTTCTCGACAAAAGGTTTTAATTCATATAAAAAAATTCCTATCTAGTAATGATAATGCACCTAAATATTTAGATGCAAGTAAAGTATTGGATGCTATTGCTATTGAACAGGGCATTTTAGTAGAACGAGCTAGAAATGTATTTTCATTTTCTCATCTGACCCTACAGGAATATTTAACAGCCCAATATATTGATGATCATGGTTTAGTTGAAAAATTAGTCACTGAACATCTGACAGATAAACGCTGGAAAGAGGTGTTTTTATTAGTGGCTGGGGTTATGCGTGGTGGTGCTGATGATTTGTTGTTATTAATGGAAAAGCAAGCACAAAAATACATCAACACCCCAAAATTAGAAGGTTTATTAAATTGGGCGGAACAAGTCACTGTAGGTTCTCAAGGTAATTATAAACCAGTAGGTAAACGTGCAGTTGCGATCGCCAACGCCCTTGCCAACGCCAATACACTTGCCAATGCCAATGCTCTTACTCATGCCAACATCAACTTTTACGATCTCTCCCACGCCCTTGTCTACGATATCGCCAACACCTACGCTAACAACTATGATTTAGTAAACACACTTATCTACGCCTACACCCTAACTTACAGTTATGCCTACTTTATTGAGTATATATACGAGTTAAAAAAGTTGGAAATTTACAATCAAAGTATCAATTTAAGTGTATTACTTACTCGACTAGAAGCACTAAAAGCTAAAATTCCTGATGAAAAAAAAACCAGAAAGATACATCGAGCCTTTGCTGACAAGTTTATAGAAACCATGCTGGATGGTTTTAATTTTACATCAGAAATTGTTGATTTATCTAAGGAAGAAATAACAGCACTAGAATATTATTTCTACGCTAATTATCTAATTATTCAATGTAAAGATGCTGCGGTGAGGGTGTCCCGTGAAACCTGGGAAGCAATAGAGGGGCGGATGTTGTTACCTCCTGGTAATTGAGTCACAATCATAGAATTCTTAGCCTTACTATCCCTCAACAGCAAGTTAGAGATATGATCAATATGTTTTGCAAATGTATAATCTGTGTCTAAATTCAAATCACTAGAATTATTTACAGGTGCTGGAGGTTTGGCGATGGGATGCGATCGCGCTGGCTTCCATCATCAAGCACTTGTGGAACGAGATAAACATAGTTGTTACACCATCCGCGAAAATCAACAACGAGGGATGCAACTTGTGAGTGACTGGTGTATCCATCAAATGGATGTGGCTGATTTTGACTACTCTAATGTGAGAGGAGAAATAGACCTTTTAGCAGGTGGTCCACCTTGTCAACCTTTTTCTATTGGTGGCAACCATAATGGTTATTTAGATAAACGGGATATGTTCCCTGAATTTTTCCGCGCTGTGCGAGAATTACGTCCCAAAGCTTTTTTAATAGAAAATGTCCGTGGTTTAGTACGGCGTAATTTTATTAATTATTTTGAATATATTCTTTTACAGTTAAATTATCCTGAACTGCAACCAAAATCTGATGAATCTTGGAATGATCATTTCCTCAGACTTCAACAACATCAGCGCAGTAATATCAAGAATAAACTTAGTTATCAGGTGACGTGGCAGTTATTAAATGCGGCTGATTATGGTGTACCACAGAAACGGGAACGAGTGTTTATTGTTGGTTTCCGTTCTGATTTAAAAATTAACTGGTCTTTTCCTGAAGCAACTCATACAGAAGAAGCGTTAATTTGGGATAAATGGGTGACAGGTGAATATTGGGAACGTCATGGTATTGCTAAATTATATCGCCCAGAAATGCCCAAAAAAATACGCAGTAGCTATCAACGGAAAGGAGCAAGTTTACTTGGTAGTATAACTTCACCTTGGCTTACTGTGCGAGATGCTATAGCCGACTTACCACCACCTGAAAATACTAATTTAGCAGTAGAAATCCCTAATCATATTTATATCCCAGGTGCTAAAAGTTATCCAGGTCACACTGGTAGTCCTTGGGATGAACCAGCCAAAACCCTCAAAGCAGGTGTACATGGTGTTCCTGGTGGTGAAAATATGCTTGCTTTTCCTGATGGACAAGTCCGTTATGTTACAGTACGTGAGGCAGCAAGATTACAAACTTTCCCTGATGATTACTACTTTCCTTGCGCTTGGGGTGAGTCCATGCGTCAAATAGGTAATGCTGTACCTGTTAAACTCGCTGAGATTATCGCTACTAGCATCCGCACCAATTTACAAACTGTTGACTCTCAATGGAAAATTGAAACTGCTGTCTAGTTATGTTTATTTACAAGTATTCATGCCATTAGAAGTTTTTCAAGCACCTCCAACTCTACGGGATCAATTAATTGAGTTTCAAGCTAGACAGCATTGTTATCCACTAACTGAACTGGAAGAACTCAAAGAAGAATTAGCTGGTTATGTTGGTGTTTATTTACTTTATTACAGAAGAGAATTTCCCCTCTACTCAATCATAAGTTACGCCAATCAAAATTCTTGTTGTCTACCTATTTATATTGGCAAAGCGGAAAATCCAGGAAAGCGTACTGGAAAAGGAACTATTACAGGTGGTTTAATTGGTCGTTTAAGAGAACATAGAAATTCTATTCGTCAAGTTAATAATTTGGATGTTGCTGATTTTAATTTTACAGTAGTAGCAATGTCTGTAGATTTAGTAGCTTGGGGTGAGTCTGTTTTGATTAGACATTTTCAACCTGTTTGGTGCAGTATCATTTCTGGTTTTGGCATTCATGCACCCGGTAAAGGAAGGGGTTTACAAATGCGATCGCTTTGGGATGAAATACACTCAGGAAGATCCTTTGCTACAACCTTACCACCTAATCCTATTACTATTTCTAGTCTACAACCACAGGTAAATCAACATTGTCAAAATCTTTGTTTGCGCTTGGGATGTCCATGTTTAGGTGAAAGGGGATAGAAAGTTGCTCCTATAAATACCTAACATCCTTCCCTGCAAGTGAAGGTGAGAAAATTAAAGCCTCTCTCCTACGATGAGAGAGGTTTTGAAAGAGGTCTTAATTTTTCCCTAATTCCTTACCAAATAAAGTTCTATACATCAACCGATAAATATCTGTATTATCCACCGTTCCATTTAACAACCCAGCATTAAAACCATGCGCTTTCGCTATTATTCCTCCAGCATTATCACCAAAACCAGACCATGATATAGCAAAGGGAAAACGTCTACCCTGTTTATCAGGTGCAGAAATAAAAGGTAACGTACTTGTTCCTTCTTTCCCATCCCAAGGTGCGCCATTTTTACCTTTTTCTGGTAATGGTTTATTAAAAGGAAAATCTTTTTCTGTTGCTCCCACCAATTCTAACCCACCAGCATCACTATCAGCCGCAGTTACTAATAAAGTATTCGGGTTTTTCTCAATAAATTTCATTGCCACACCAACAGCATCATCAGCACGTTTTAAGGCAGTGAGACAACCAATGGCATTATTATAATTACCGAAATTATCGCTGCCTTCTTCCTCTAAAACAATCAAGAAATTTTTACCCTTTTGCGATAAAATCTTTAACGTTACATCCAACTGTTCCCCTACCGTCGGTGCAGTAGCAACATATAACGGTAAATTACGTTGTTTCAAGTTTTCTTCTGTTTCATCATTGTAGGTATCATCAGCCGCAAAAATTCCCAACACCTTTTTAGTATTTGTTGGTAACTTCAATAATTCATCACGAGTGTAAACAACGGTGTAACCTTTCTTTTTCGCTATTTCTACTAAATTTAACCCATCAGTTCTTTGACTTTGGGATGCGGTAGAATGTCTTCCCGCTACTCCTTTGGGAAGATACCACATTTCCCCACCACCTAAAATTACATCTGCACCAGATTCTACTATTTGTTTAGTAATATCTGCAAAATTGCGACGACTGGAAGATTTTGCTAAAAATGCACCTGTTCCCGGTTCATGAATCATCCCAGAATTAATAATAGCCGTTCCTTTGCCCGCTTTTATGGCTTCTTCCATAATTGTTTGTGGTTTTCCAGAAAGCGCCACCACTGGTTTACCGTTTTCATCCAACCCAAAAGAGTCAGCATTTACCTTTACCCCAGTAGCATGAGTTACCGCCCCACCATTGGAAGTTCCAGATAATTGATTTTTCATGTGTCCCAGGTAAACAGCCAAATTTGACATTTGATCCCAATTTAATCTGCCATCTGGTCCAGTGTAGAGTATTCTAGTTGCGCCCCAGTGCGCTGCACTCGTACCATCTGGATGGATAAAGATCACATTACCTTGGCTAGAGGTATTATTGGCTAAGATATGTGGTGTATAACTGAGGACAGATATCACAGCCAAAAGTAAGAAACCAATAACTTTTTGATTCAATCGTCGTAACATTGCTTTACATTTAAAGTATAGGTACAATCAAACGTAAGAAGTCAGAAATCGTAAGGGCGAAGCATTCGGGCAACAAATTATCAATTTTCTGACCAGGCTATTTTCCTTTAAGGGCGAAGCATTCGGGCAAGAAATTATCAATTTTCTGACCAGGCTATTTTCCTGTAAGGGCGAAGCATTCGGGCAACAAATTATCAATTTTCTGACCAGGCTATTTTCCGAATGCTTCGCCCCTACGTCGCCCGTACAGGTCTTTTGACAATACATACTTTAATCGGTAATTGTTAAGAAATGGTAATTAAGCTGTTGGACATTTAACTTACATACTATCTAAAATTAAAATGCAGACAATTGAAAAAAAGTCAAGTAAAAAAACCTGGGCAAAAGCCATATCCCAACCGGCAAAAGAATTTCCCCCCACTCAATTACCAATAATTGCGGGTAAAATTCCTGAAGGGTTACGTGGTACACTTTACCGCAATGGTGCAGCAAGATTACAACGGGGGGGTGTATCCGTAGGACATTGGTTTGATGGAGATGGGGCTATTTTAGCAGTTCATTTTACCGATGCAGGTGCTACGGGAATTTATCGCTATGTGCAGACTGCTGGTTATCAAGAAGAAACCACTGCGGGTAAATACCTATATGGTAATTATGGCATGACTGCACCGGGTCCGATTTGGAATCAATGGCAAAAACCAGTGAAAAACGCTGCAAATACTTCGGTTTTGGCATTACCGGAGCAACTTTTAGCACTTTGGGAAGGTGATAACCCCTATGCTTTAGATTTAGAAACTTTAGAAACCAAAGGTTTAAATAATTTAGGTGGTTTAACTAAAGGACAACCTTATTCTGCTCATCCTAAAGTTGACTATCAAACGGGAGAAATATTTAATTTTGGCATGACTCCTGGACTTAATGCCATATTGCATATTTATAAAAGTGATTTTACTGGTAGAATTATTCAACAAGCAAAGTTTACGTTAGCAGGTTTTCCGATTATCCATGATTTTGTTTTAGCAGGACAATATTTAATATTTTTTGCTCCGGCGGTACGGTTAAATATTTGGCCTGTTTTATTTGGGTTGAGTAGCTACAGTGATTCTTTAACGTGGCAACCAGAAAAGGGAAATCAGATTATAGTTATTGATAGAGAAAATTTATCTTTAGTCAGTCGGGGAGAAACAGAACCTTGGTTTCAGTGGCATTTTAGTAATGGATATGTTGATGATAGTGGTACTGTAATTGTTGATTTTGCTAAATATGATGATTTTCAAACTAACGAATATTTGCGAGAAGTAGCGACAGGAGAAACTCACACCTTTGCTAAAACTTCCTTGACACGGGTAAAACTAAATCCGCAAACTGGCAAAGTACAAGAAATTGCAACTTTATTAAATAGAACTTGTGAATTTCCTAATGTTCCAGTTAAAAATGTCGGTAATTTCTCTCGTTATAGCTATATGTCTATTTTTCGGGAAGGAACAGATACAGAAGGTGAGATATTAAATAGTATTGCTCGTTTTGATCATGAAAATGGAAATTTAACAGAAGCAAACTTAGGTGAAAATTTTTATCCTTCTGAACCTCTTTATATTGAAGATACTCAAAACTCTCAGCAAAGTTGGGTGTTGACAGTGGTTTATGATGGTAATAGTGATAGTAGCGAAGTTTGGATATTTGATGGCGATCGCCTCAATGAAGAACCTGTTTGTCAACTTGGTTTACCCAGCGTTATCCCCCATAGTTTCCACGGTACTTGGAAACCTGGTGACTGGTGACTGGTGACTGGTGACTGGGGAAGAAATATTTACCTCCTGCCTTCTGCCTCCTGCCCTCTGCCTCCTGCCTCCTTGAACTCCTGAAAATTCAATGTTTCAACTACAACACACCCAAAACACAAAACCAGGATGGTCTTTGGATGAACGAGATCCAAAGTTCATCGAAAATATCATGCCTATATTGGGCATTTTATACAACTACTATTTTCGCGTCCAAACCAGTGGCTGGGAAAATATTCCAGAGGGAAAAGTTCTGTTTGTCGGTTCTCACAATGGCGGTTTGGCATCCCCGGATACATCCATGATGCTGTACGACTGGTTACGTCGCTTTGGTACACAAAGACCTATTTACGGTTTGATGCACCCCAAAGTTTGGGAAGTTTTTCCCCCAGCAGCGGAAATGGCCATGAAAGGTGGTGCTATTATGGCACATCCAAAAATGGCTTATGCTGCTTTTAAGGCTGGTGCGAGTGTGTTAGTTTATCCTGGTGGTGCGGAAGATGTGTTTCGACCCCATCAAATGCGGGATAAAATCTATTTTGCAGAACGTCGCGGTTTTATTAAGTTAGCACTGCGGGAAAATGTGCCTATTGTTCCCGCTATTTCCTGGGGGGCGCATGATACCCTGATAGTTTTGGCTGATTTGTATAAAATTATGCAGCAATTCCATCAATGGGGAATGCCTTGGTTGTTTGATGTTGATCCGTTGGTATTTCCTGTTTATTTAGGTTTACCTTGGGGTTTAGCAGTAGGACCATTGCCGAATATTCCTTTGCCAGCGCGTATTCATACCAGAGTTTGTCCACCTATTGTCTTTGAACGCTATGGAAAAGAAGCAGCAAGCGATCGCAAATATGTGAATGAATGCTATGAATTAGTCAGAAGCAAAATGCAGGAAGAACTAGATAATTTAATCAAAGAAGCAAATAAATAAGGAGTCAGGAGTCAGAAGATAAATATTTCTTCCCCAGTCACCAGTCACCAGTCACCAGTTACCAGTCACCCTATAGGATAATTTCCAGGGTTAACAGCATGAATAAACTCACTACCAGAATGTGGTCTACCTCTTTTATAGGCTGCTTCTTCTGGTTTTCCCCAACCCATCTGTAAAATTAATTCCAAAAAATTCGCATTTTCCCACTTTAAAAAACTTGCCCATTCTGTCCTTTGGGCTATTCTTTCTACATCTAAAGTATTAATTTTTTCGTGTTGTCTACCATTACTCAAACTTAAATATAAATCCATATCTGTTGTAACTTGATCCCAAAATTCCAACATAGAATTTTTCGCAGCTTTCAATATTTTCAAATCAGTATTTAACGCTATTAACTGCGCGTCAACCTCTGGATAATGGAAAGTTTTACCCTTCACAGTCAAATCTTTCCAAACAATTCCAGAAACTTGATTTTCGCGTTGATATTCATGAATAGAAGCTTTAAAATCTTGATAGGCAGTGAATTTTTGTAGCCCTTCCGTTGGGATAAACTGGTCTATAACTGGATTACCTGAAACCGTCACATCCAACTTTAGGCGTTCTCCTTTCAAGCAAGCTTGCCGTTCTGCTGCTAAAATTTGAATGAGTTCCAGCGTAGTATAAACTTTGTTCATTAGTTATTGGTTATTAGTTATTGGTCATTAATTATTAGTCATTAGTAATTTAACTATTATGTCTTGGTAAAAATAAAAATGCAGTATCAGAACCAACTAAAAATCCAAATCTGAATATAAAACAAGTATATCGAAATTTTTACAGAGTAGTCTTGAGACAACTTTTGATATTAGCCTGAGAATTAATTCTCAGACCGTGGTACAATTACAAAATGTCTAGAGTTTACTGGCTCAACTCACTGCTATACTCATTAAATGAACGCTGTTTGAACTCAATAGACTGATCACGAGGTAACAAATTAAATACCTCCCTAAATTTATCATCTATTTCTTCAAAAGGTACTTGACCTTTTTTATTCAAAACAACTTTTCCCGACTGATCAAAAAGAACAACCTGCGGTACAACACCAGAATAATAATATCCTGGTTCTGTGGGTTCATAACTGTCTTTCACAGGAATAGTATCAACACTTACAGGAATAATTTCCGCAGCACGTCCATAAAATGCTTGAGTCTGGGAAATATACACCGCATACTGTTTACAATCGCTGCTATCATCCACATAAAAAGCCAGCATTGCGGGTTTATGTTCTGCTAAAGTCTGTCCTAAGGTTAGTTTGGAAGGAACAAGAGAACCATTCCCCGCAAAAACCACGAAAATATTACCTTCGTATCTGTCATCCTTCATACCTGCAAAAGCTGGTTGTATACCTACAATAAATAGGCAAAGCAGCAATAATAGGCATTTTGACAGCAACCGTCGCCAGTTAGCAGTTATGTTAGTTTGTAAAAAAAGCCAATTTATGCTACTCATCAACAAAAACCTTACTTAACACTTTTGCCTAGATTTATCCTAGATATATAATTACATCTGAGTGCTATTTTTTCACCATAACTTTTAGTAGTATTAACTTTAGCAACAATTGAAAATTCTAAACTACACAAAAAAATCACTCTTAAACCCTCTTAACTTTGCGTTCTTTGCGTACTTTGCGGTTCGTTATAAAGCTGAATACTGCTAACTAACTACTGATAGCTATAAATGACTGGTATTTTTTACCAATATTAGCTAAACTGACAAAATTAATTTTGTAAATAAAGACATTACTTAACAACTGCTGTGGGAAAGAAAATACAACTTATAGATAGAGTCAAACTGGGTTTAGCAGTATCCATTGCTAAAAGTGTGACATTTTTAGTACGTTCTTTACGTCTTGGTGCTGCTAGTGTATTACCAGGTTCTATTGCGCGACGCATCGAACCCAGACTTTTACAATTATTGAGTCAACAAGTTAAAAACGGTGTAATTTTAATTGCAGGTACAAACGGAAAAACCACAACCGCCCTGTTATTATGCACAATTTTAGAACGCACAGGTTACAAAATTGCCCATAATTCTACTGGTGCAAATTTAGAGAATGGTTTAGCGACTGCTTTAATAGAAAATTCCAGTTTATTAGGTGCTTTAAATGTTGACTATGCAATTTTAGAAGTTGATGAAAATATCGTTCCCAAGGTTTTAAAACCTTTACAACCAAAAATTATTATCTGTTTAAATTTATTCCGGGATCAACTTGATAGATATGGAGAAGTGGACATTATCAGTAAAAAATGGACACAGGTAATTTCAACCTTACCAGAAGAAACTGTAGTTATTCCCAATGCTGATGATCCAACTTTATCTTATTTGGGTCAACAGTTAAATCAAAAAGTGCTATTTTTTGGATTAAATGAACCAGAGAATTATTTAGAATCAATTCCTCATGCAGTAGATTCTATTTATTGTCCCAGATGTGGACATTCTTTAGATTATCAAGGGGTTTATTTATCCCATTTAGGAGATTTCTCCTGTCCTAGTTGTGGGTTTAGTAAGAGTCAACCCAGTTTAGAAAGTAGTGAATGGTCACAAATTCTCGTAGGTTTATACAATAAATATAATACCTTAGCTGCTGCTACTGCTGCAAAAGAATTAGGAGTTGAGGAAACCAAAATTAGAGAAACAATTAATAATTTTCAAGCAGCTTTTGGACGTGCAGAAGATTTGGTAATAGATGGTAAAAAAGTGAGGATTTTGTTATCTAAAAACCCTGTAGGAACAAATGAAACTATTAGGGTAGTTACCCAAAGTACAGATAAAACTACATTGATGGTTTTGAACGATCGCACACCTGACGGAACAGATGTATCTTGGATCTGGGATGTGGATACAGAAAAATTAGTAGAAAGAGGTGGAACATTGATAGTGAGTGGCGATCGCGTGTATGATATGGCGTTAAGATTGCGTTATAGCGAGAAATCTATTGATAGTAAAATTAACTTAATTGTTGAATCAGATTTAAAGAAAGCTATCACCATTGCTTTAGAACATACACCGAAAAATGAAACTTTGCACATTCTTCCTACCTATTCAGCAATGTTAGAAGTGCGGGAAGTTTTGACTGGGAGGAAAATACTTTAACAATTGACAATTGACAATTGACAATTGAAGGTTTACATCAAATAAAATAGATCCCCAACTTATTGAATAAAGTCGGGGATCTAAATAAATTTACACTAAATAACTGGTATTTGGCACAATTTGAAAGAAAGCATATTCATACCAAGCAGTCCAAATAAAACTTCTAATCCAACGTTGATATTTTTCAGGAGATAATTCATAATTAAACTCTCCCTCAGAAATATCAATAGAAGATAAATGAGAATTACAACCGCAACCGTGATGATAGGTAAAACCGTATTTTGAAGCAATACTTTGTACCTTCATTTGCACAGCAAAAACTTTACCTGAGTGTAAAATTGCATCCCAAGAACGTTTATGTTCAATATCTCGTTGATCAAATCTTAAAGCGCGTTCTTCAAATACATGATCTCTGTAAATTGGTGCTAAATGCACATGATAAAAACTCGCAGGTAAATCATATCCAAACTCATTAAAAAGGTCAATTCCAATTAAAGCAACCTTCACTTCATTGCTGTATTCTAAACCTTTCGATTTTACATCTTTGAGAATTTGTTGAAAATCTGGATATTGATCCTTTAAAAAATCATTTCCGTAAAATTCCAAAGTTTCATAAGCTAACTTTCCAAACAATTGAGAAAACGCAGATTTAAAACTAGCTAATTCTGGACGTTCATGAAATAAATCAACATCTCCTTGTTCTAGTTTATATTGAAATAACTGCGCCATTTTTACATAAACATCTGGATTTTTAAAACCTATATTTGCTTTTCTAGCAGCGATATTTTGCCAAATAGGAGGTAGTTGAGAAACAGAAACCGCATTTTCACCAGCAATTACAGTTAAATTGGGAGTTTCAATTAGTTTCATGGATGATTTACCTTTGAGGAGAATTAACAAGATAAGTAAGTATTCAGCTATAGTAACTGTTGATATCCAGATCCCCGACTTCTGCGATCAATTCACAATTTATTGACAAGATTATAAAAGAAGTCGGGGATCTTATCACTCTATTCCTGAATACTTACCAAGATGATTTGTGATTATGGTGACAAAATGCTCAAAAAAACTGTTACGTAAAATACTAAATTCACCCAAATACTAATTATGACAGGGTGTAAAACAATAAAAAAGGTCATATTGTAAATTAAATTAACCACTGAATATGAATTTTTACCCAATCATGCAATATTTATGTTATAATTTTTCAAGTCTAGAACAATAATATTATTAATCAAAATAGAAGCTAAACAAAATAAAAGCAAAGGAGTAAATAATGACTACTAAACTTATTGCAAAAGTCACCTCAGAAGGAAAACTAGAAATTCCCCCAGAAATCTTACAGCAGTTGCAACCTAATTCAGAATATGAAATTTCTGTCACAGAAAATGAAATTAAGTTGATAAAAACCCAGAAAAAGCTAACACTAGATGAGTTATTTCAAATAGTTGATGAATCTGAACCTGATCCAGAACAACCAACCTTAGAAGAAATTAGTGAAATAGTTAAAGAGGTGAGAAAAGAACTGTGGGGTAAAAAATGAAAGTCGTCGTAGATGTTAATGTTTTGATATCAGCTTTATTATGGGGAGGAACACCTCGCAAAACTCTTATTTTAGCACAAAATAATCAAATTTCAATTTTTGCGTCTCCAGACTTGTTTCAAGAATTAGAAACTACTTTAAAACGGACTAAATTTCAAGCCAAAATAAAATCACTGGGATTAACTGTAGAAGATATATTAGATGCTACTACAGAGGTTTTACAAACGTGTCCTAATATTTCCCTAGATATAGATATATCCCAACTAAGAGATATGAAAGACTATCATATCTTATCTGCTGCTGTATCTGCTCAAGCTGAAGTTTTAATTACAGGTGATCAAGACTTATTAGTATTGAATAAATTTGCAGAAATATTAATTATGACACCTGCGGATTTTCTAAATACTTATTTCACATCTTCATGAATAAGAAAAATCAAACTTAATTCCTCTGCCTCCTCTGCGTCTGGATCGGTTCGTTCCTATCATACCCTATAAACACCAAACAAATTATCTAAAAAATATTGAAAACTCCCAAAAATGAGTTAACATAAAACGCAAAATAAACATAACTGTAAAACAATGGAAATAATAATTGGTTGGTTATATCCCAAATTAATGAGTACCTACGGAGACAGAGGAAACGTCATTACCATAGAAAAACGCGCTCAATGGCGGGGATATGATGTTAAAGTATTACCATTAGATCAAAATGCTACCGCAGATGATATAAAATCAGTAGATATAATTGTTGGTGGAGGAGCGCAAGATCGTCAACAAGAAATAGTCATGCGTGACTTACAAGGTGCAAAAGCTGACGCAATGCGAGATCAAATTGAAAACGGTACACCAGGAGTTTTCACCTGTGGTTCTCCCCAACTTTTAGGACATTATTACGAACCTGGTTTTGGACAAAGAATAGAAGGTTTAGGAATATTAGACTTAGTTTCCATTCATCCAGGAGAAAATACTAAACGTTGTATAGGTAACTTAGTTATAGAAGTTACCGCTTCCCGACTCGCGCAAGAACTAGAAGCAATGATAGGGACAAAACCTTATTTAGTCGGGTTTGAAAACCACGGAGGAAGAACAAAATTAGGGAAAGTAGAAGCTTTAGGAAAAGTAGTTTATGGTTTAGGTAATAATGGAGAAGATGGTACAGAAGGAGCATTTTATAAAAATGCGATCGCTACCTATTCACATGGTCCTTTATTACCAAAAAATCCTTTTGTTGCAGATTGGTTAATTCAAACAGCGTTAAAGTTGAAATATCAACAAGAAATTACACTGACACCTTTAAATGATACCTTAGCAATGCAAGGTAGAGAAGCAATGTTTAATCGGTTGAAAGTAAATTTACCAACTGTTGCTAAACTTAAAGTTTAATATCATTAATGACTAATGATTAAAGACTACTAACGGTTGTTTTGGGTTTGGTTTTGTAACAAAGGACGCACAATCAAATAACCCGCACTAAACCCACCAATCATAATAAACACAATAGTAAAAAACAACCACCAACCATTCAACCCCCTAGACTCAGACTCTAGGGGTAAATAATAATGTACTTCTTGTTCTTCTATATACATTGGTTCTGATACCGGAAAATTCATATCCATCACAGGTACAGAAATAACTTCACGACGGACTTTTTTCGGTGGTTTAGGAGTTGGTTGACGTGGGGAAGGTGCTGTTTTCACCATCTTCTTTTTAGGTAATTTTCCCTCAATTTTTTTACGGCCTTTGGGTTGAGGTTTAGAAGTATTTTTTACATTTGCATTAGCTATAGGTATAGTTTGATTATTTGGTTTATTGTTTTGTGCATTATTTTGTGTATTGTTTACATAAGCATGATTTTGAGGAGTAGAGTGAGAAATTGGTGTACTAGGTTGAGTTTGAGAACTTGGTGCATGAGAACTTGGTGCATGAGAACTTGGTGCATGAGAACTTGGTGCATGAGAACTTGGTGCAGAAGAGTCAATTAACTTTTGCAGTTCTAAACAAGACTGAACAAGTTTGTTAATTTCTTGACGCAGTTGTTGATTTTCCTGAGATAATTTTTGATTGTGGTTAGTGACTACATCTAACTTAGCTTGTACTGCTTGTAACTCTGCAACTAATTCCCGGTATACCGAAACAGGTACAGACGGGGAATATCTGGGAGTCGGTGGTTTAGTATGAACATTAGGGGTAGTTGCTCTCATCTGCATATTGGTATAAAAATTAGGTTTTTAGATTCACAAAATATACTATCAGAGTAAAGTTATCCCGGAGAGGAAGTTTCAACCAATTTTTAACGTTTTTCCAACAACGGGAAAAAATGTCCCACAGGTCCACTTCCCTTCCCAATATCCAAAGAATAAGTAAGTGCAGTTGTCACATATTCCTTAGCTTCTTGTACTGCATTCCATAAATCTTTACCCAAAGCTAAATTAGCAGTAATCGCAGCAGATAAAGTACAACCAGTACCATGAGTATTTTTCGTTTCTACCTGTTTCGTCCTCAAAACTTCCAACCTTTCCCCATCAAACCAAACATCCACCCCTCTCAACTCTCCAGACATTCCCCCACCCTTGACTAAAACCGCTTTTGTACCTAAATTTTTATGTATAATTTCGGCAGCAGTTTGCATATCCTCCAAAGAAACAATTTCCAACCCGCTTAAAATCTGCGCTTCATAACGATTTGGTGTAATAATAGCCGCTTGGGGAATCAATTCATCACGTAAAGTTTTCACCGCATCATCATCAATCAACTGCGCTCCTGTCCGTGATACCATGACAGGATCTACCACCAAATTATTAATTTGTAAAGTTCTGACTTCCTGCGCTACAGTTGAAATAATTTCTTGATTTAGCAACATTCCTGTTTTTGCAGCTTGCACACCAATATCTTCAACTACCGCCCGAATTTGTGCTATAACAGCCTCTGAAGGCATGGCATCAACCCGGATCACATCTAGAGTATTTTGGGCTGTAATACAAGTAATAGCACTTGTACCGTGAACACAGTGAAAAGCAAAAGTTCTTAAATCTGTTTGAATACCCGCACCACCACCACTATCCGAACCAGCTATAGTTAAAGCTACAGGTATAAATTTTTGATTTGTTTTTTTATTGGTAGTCATTAACATTAACTCTCAATTTTAACAACATTAGACATCTCCGGAAATTAAATATACATAACCTGAAACCCATTCGTAGGGACAACTCATGAATTGTCCCTACATCTTTTTCGGACAAGTCTATTAACAATATAAAAATTTACTCATTTGCAGAATGTAAATTTCCCAGAAATCCCTGCAAAAATTTAGCCCATTCTGCTGCTAAAGGAATTTCTGTAAAGGGAACTCGTACTGATTTAGCAGATTCAGAAAATACAAATTCTAACTCAATCACACGACCTTTTAAGGGAGGATTTTCCATTTCCACTTGTTTATCATTTACCAACAAGCTGATTTTTTCAACATCTAATAAACTAAAAGTTTGCAGTTGAATAGGTCCTTTAGTAGTAGGTTTTCCCCAAGTGATATCATTACCTTTTTGAGCGAGTACAGCATAAATATCATACTTAGCCCGTTCAAACTGTTCTGCCCAAATTTTATAAGCTTCTAGTTTCTGATATTCCTGGGAACCTTGCCAGGCTAACCAGAAAAATGCGCCTAACAAAGGCAACCATAAAAGACCACGTTCCATAATTCGTAATTGGTAATTAGTAATTCGTAATTTTTTCTAGATTTTTTCTAGTCTCCACTGTCCCAAAAATACCACTATATGAGTTATCGTAGTGTGCAAACTGACAAAAAGCGATGAGTTGATATGAGAAGACTTATATTATTGTGCTTGTTTGTCATCGGCTTGGTTGCTGCCGTATTCGGATACCTGAATTTTCAGGGATTGGCAACCAAAGGTGAATTTGAGACAATATTACTGGATTTTCGGGAAGATTTACCAGCAACAGTCATAAAGCAAGACTTACAAGCGATCGCTCAACAATATAACGTTACACCCCAACTGGATAACCAATTTTCAGAGGCTGATAATGTGTATATTATCAAAGGCGATCGCCAACGGTTAAAAGACCTGAGAAAATCAGCTTATGCCCAAAACACAGAATTTATCGAGCCTAACTATATTTATCAAGCAGTTCCCATTGGTGAAACAGCCTGGTTAGGAGACTTTCTCCGTCCTCAAGATGGCGATGAAGAACCAAGCACCTCCTTAACAGGTCCCAACGACCAATATTACAGCAAACAATGGAATTTGCACAAAATTGGCGTAGAAGGTGCATGGACACGCACCAAAGGCAGCGGTGTAACAGTTGCAGTCATTGACACAGGTATCACCAAAGTCCGGGACTTGTATGAAACCAAAATAGTCAAAGGTTACGACTTTGTAAACGACACCGAAACCGCCCAAGACGACAACGGACATGGAACTCATGTAGCCGGTACAGTCGCCCAAGCCACCAACAATAAATATGGTGTAGCTGGAGTTGCCTACGAAGCAAGTCTCATGCCCTTAAAAGTATTAGGTGCTGATGGTGGTGGAACAGTAGCCGACATTGCCGAAGCCATCAAATTTGCCGCCAACAACGGCGCAGATGTCATTAACATGAGCTTAGGTGGTGGTGGCGAAAGCCAGTTAATGAAAGAAGCCATCGAATACGCCCACAGAAAAGGTGTGGTAATCGTTGCCGCCGCAGGTAACGAAAGCACCGACGGTTCTAGTTATCCCGCCCGTTATCCTCACGTCATTGGTGTTTCCGCCTTTGGACCCGACGGGGAAAAAGCAGACTATTCTAACTTTGGTGCAGGAGTAGACATTTCCGCCCCTGGTGGCAGTGATGCAGGTGCAATACTCCAAGAAACCATCAACGAAAATGGCGAAGGCGTATTTTTAGGACTGCAAGGTACAAGTATGGCCGCCCCCCACGTCGCAGGGGTAGCAGCATTAGTCAAAGCAGCCGGAGTTACAGACCCAGAGGAAATTTTAAAAGTCCTCAAACAGTCAGCTAGAGTCATACCAGAGGACGCATTAAACTATTATGGCGCTGGACAACTTAACGCCGAAGCCGCAGTTAAACTTGCTAGTGAAGGACAAATTAGCTTTAACGACTTTTTCCGGTGGTTAAGGGATAACGGCTACATCAACCCCGGCTTTTGGATAGATGGTGGCGTTGTTGCCCTAGTACCGAAAATTTTAATGGTAGTAGGTTCTTATCTCCTCGCTTGGTTTTTACGGGTTTACTTCCCCTTCACCTGGAGTTGGTCTTTATCCAGTGGTTTAATATTTGGTAGTTCTGGTTTATTCTTCCTCAAAGGAATTTATATCTTTGACCTTCCCCAGTGGCTATTCCGGGTTTTGGGTAGTTCTATTCCCGAACTAGGCAACAGTATACAAGGAACAGGTGCTTTAAATCCCCTCTTTGCCAGTGTATTAATTCCCATGCTTTTAATAGCATTGCTATTAGGACATCCCAACTGGAAATGGTTTGCCATAGGTTCTAGCCTTGGTGTAGCAGCCTGTTTAATAGTCAGTGCCATTTATGACCCCGCAGTTTGGGGTCTAGGAGATGGTACATTAGCCCGCATTTTCTTACTTGTCAATGCCCTACTGTGCTACGGACTAGCCCGTTTAGCATTGAAAAACGACGAACAACCAGCTTAGGAAGAGGTGACAGGTGACAGGTGACAGGTGACAGGTGACAGGTGACAGTGAAGAAAAACTTTCTATGATTTCTGACTCCTGACTCCTTGATCTCCTGACTCCTTGATCTCCTGACTCCTTGATCTCCTGACTCCTTGATCTCCTGACTCCTATGATCACAATTACAGGCAAAATAGAACGCCGAAATATTGGTCTCGGCGCTTGGGCTTTTGTTACAGATGATGGTGTTACTTACGAAATTCCTAAAAGTGCTGACAAAAATTTGCTCAAGTCAGGTCAAAAAGTTTCAATTACAGGAAAAATACGCGATGACATCATGACCACCGCTATGATTGGTTCTGTTTTACAGGTAGAATCTTTTGAAATAATTAATTCTGACTAGCTGCTGTGTCCAAAACCGCCTGAAGACGACTTCTAAACTCGCCTTTGGGATGTCCACCTTTGACTTCACCAACTATTTGAAATTCACCTTCGGGAGAATTGCATATAATATAGGTAGGCCATCCCATCTCCGATTTATCAGGATACTGGGTGAGGAGAATTTTCCGATATTTACGATAAGTTGCCGTATCCTGCATTTTCACATCAATAAATTGCAAACCTAGTTCCTCTGACACCTTTTTGTCATAAAAAGACATTTTGTGGCAGATGCCGCAATCTTCAGAAGAGAACTTAATCACTGCTAAACTCATTGGTCTCTGGGATTTTCTTAATGTTATAGCCGTGGACAGAGTGGTTAGGACATCAATTTATCATGAAAGAGGGCAACCACCGGGGGTTTGCCCCTACTGAATCTTGCTATAAGTACAACTTAATGAGATCTTAGAATACAGTATGAATCAGGTTTTTCGTCAAGCTTGGTTATTTTGGGCAAAACTTGTCCCATTTGATGTTTGAAGAAAATCAGTACAACTGTTCCCTGTTCCCTGTTCCCTGTTCACTGCCTCTACCGATCATGTTGGCAATCAAACCGGATTGCTCTTATGTCATAAAATGTTAACAGATATCTAGAAAATCACACAGGCATGAATTATATAAAAATTATTAAGATTCCTATTATATATCGCTATAATCATTCTGAACTTGGGCTGAAGCTGAAAATAAAATCACAGGAATTACAAAATTAGGCTTGGCATTTGGCAGCAAACAGGAGTAAACTGGAAGCCAACACTGAGTAGACAAAAGAAGAGAAAAGCACTTGTGGCGGCCAACTCGCTTTTGTCTACAAAAAACCCCCAATCGGTGTTAACCAACTAGGGGCGATTAGTTATCAGGGTGCATCTACCAATTTAATGTTCCCAGGTACAGAACCATCGTCCGGATAAATTTGTTCCTGGAAGTTTGTTTTTATTTTTGAATAAAAAACCCCCAGTGGTGTTAGCCAACTAGGGGAGATTATTTATCAGGGTGCATCTACTAATTTGGTTCTTCTTGGTTTTCACACCACCCTCCGGAACAATTGAAGTGCATCATTATTATTGTTTATAAATTCTGGTTTGATGGGTTGTGAAACCAATAAAAAACCCCCAATTGATGTTAGCCAACCAGGGGAAATTAGTTATCAGGGTGCATCTACTAATTTGTATCTTCTTGGTTTTCATGTCAGACTCCGGAAAATTTGGTTGGTTTTTCATGATTGATATTTGGTAATTAAATAAAAAACCCCTAGCGGTGTTAGCCAACCAGGGGAGATTAGTTATCAGGGTGCATCTACTGGTTAAATGTTCATTGGTTTTAATATTATTTCCGGAAAATTGGGTTGTATTTACATGATTGATCCTTGTCAACCAAATAAAAAACCCCCATTGGTGTGAACCAAATAGGGGAGATTAATTATCAGGGTGCATCTACCATCTAAACGTTCTCATTTAATGCACTATGCTCCGGATAAATTTCAACAAATGTAGGTGCTTGTCACTTACCGAAAAAATCCATAAGGCTAGTAGCTGGGTAGGGGAGTTAGTTATCAGGATTTGATTTTCTATACAGTTGAGCAGAAATTCTTGGGTCAAACATTGCTTTTTTTGCCAAAATTGAAAAGAAAACCCCCAGTAGGTGTTAACCTACCAGGGGAGTTGAAGATCAAGGTGCATCTACCAATAAAGTGTTCTAGTTGGAAGTAATCCAATCCGGATAAAGTTGTACCAGCACTTTAAGGCGAAACAACCCGAAAACAGAAACATTGCTCGGCAAGATGCTTCTAAAGTATCAGTTAGAGAGAAAACACTAGAAACTTTTACGGTGAAAACCGGATTTTAGGAGGCAAACAGGAGAAGTTGTGACCCAGGAATTTCACATTTCCGTGACTCCAGTAGGGCAAAATGACTACTTGGTGCGGACGGAACAAGTCGCACCTGGGGTGCCATTGGCAGAAGAACTGGTGAGTTGGCCTGTGGCTGAGTGGTTAGCGGCCGCAGGACATTTAATGAATGACCCTTTACAGTCAGTGCTACAGGGGGATGCTATAGCCAGAAACTCTGTAAACTTGGTGGCACTGGGTCAACAATTATATAATGCACTGTTTCAAGGCACTCTCAGAGATAGTTGGATTACTGCCCAAGGCATTGCCCAGAACCAACAACAGGTACTGCGCTTGCGTTTGGGATTAAAAGATACTCGGTTAGCGCGGTTGCCGTGGGAAGTGATGCACGCAGGCGATCGCCCCTTAGCCACCGGTCCTTATATCGCTTTTTCCCGTTATCAAAGTGGAATTCCTTCCACATCAAGATTACCAACACGCAACCTACCCACACCACAGGACGAAAGCGGAATAAGAGTGTTAATGGTGATTTCTTCTCCTACAGATCAAGTCCGTCTGGATTTGCTCAAACAAGAAGCAATCAAACTACAAGAAGAAATGCATCGCCAAGTCCCCCGCTCTGTGGAAAATGGTATTTATCTGCCAGAAATTGAATTGACTGTCTTGGATCAACCAGGAAGAGAAGAGTTAACCCAAGCTTTAGAACAGGGAAGATATCATGTTCTTCACTACTCTGGTCATAGTAATGTGGGTGCTAATGGGGGGGAAATATATTTAGTTAGTCGCAGAACTGGGTTAACAG
This sequence comes from Sphaerospermopsis kisseleviana CS-549, assembly GCF_028329225.1. NCBI lineage: Bacteria > Bacillati > Cyanobacteriota > Cyanophyceae > Nostocales > Aphanizomenonaceae > Sphaerospermopsis > Sphaerospermopsis kisseleviana. Next base: position 24,372 of record NZ_JAQMTI010000302.1, read on the forward strand.
AAACTCTCAGTGGTGATGATTTAGCCGGGTTGCTGGTGAATAATAATATCCAAATGGCAGTGTTTAACTCTTGTTTGGGAGCATATAGAGCAAAGTCTGATGGTTCTGGGGATACAGGAGAACGTAACTTAACGGAAAGTTTGGTGAAAAGAGGGATTAGTAGCGTTTTGGCAATGTCAGAACGGATTCCCGATGAAGTGGCGCTGACGCTGACACAGTTGTTTTACCGCAACTTAAGCCAAGGCTATCCTTTGGATCTGTGTGTGAGTCGGGTGCGTCAGGGCTTAATTTCTGCCTATGGTTCTCACCAGATGTACTGGGTATTACCGATGTTGTATTTGCATCGGGAATTTGAGGGTTTTCTGAGACCGCAACTAGGTTTATCTGCTAGTTCGGAGTTCCTCAACGACTATCAGCCTCCTGTGGGAGCATCTACTAATGCCATGTATGCGGCGGCGATAGATGATTTGGAAATACCTTTAACTCTGGAAGAGATGATGTCCTCTGAGTTGGCAAGAGAGCCTTCTGAGTTAGATTGGCTGGAGGATGATACTTGGGGGGATCTCATGGATGAAATAGATTATGATCACCCCGGTTATGATGAGGATTCAACGATTGTTGCGGATTTATTTCGCCAGTTGGGGAATCAACAAGCGCCAACTGACGAAACGCCCATGAAGGCGGAACTAGAGACACCAGTCTCCGAAAATCATCTTCATGAACAGCAACCTGCAAAAGAGGAAGAGGAATTTGATTTTTGGGGAGATAAACCAACTCCAACAACGCCCAATAATGCGCCCAATAATGCGCCCAATAATGTTGAAGGTAATCAGGTAAATTATCAACAGATACCTTTACCATCTTTTCGGCAACCACGTCGCCGTCGGCCATGGCCAATTTTAGGCATTTTGGGCGCAAGTGCTTTGGCTGTGATCATTGGTTTAAGTTGGTGGTGGAATCAGCGCCAGTCTGTAGTTCCTAAAATTCCAGTTATTCCTACTCCGACTGTTCTTGAGCCAAAAACAACACCCTTTGATTTAAAAAAATCATCAACAGGTATTGTTACTGCTAAAGCTACAGCAGAATTGAGCCAAGGTAATTTACAGGCTGGGCTAGACGCTGTGGCAGAATTACTCCATCGTGGGGCTTTAGAATCAGCAGATATGGCTTTAGCACTGATTCCTACTAAACAAAGCGAAGATCCGTCTGTGAATTTTTTCCGTGGACGATTGGCTTGGCAATTTGCCCAAACGAGAAATACAAAATACAGTATTGATGATGCCCGTCGTTATTGGGAAATTGCTGTGCGGGATCGCCCTGATTCGGTTCTGTATAACAATGCTTTGGGATTTGCTTACTATGCAGAGGGAAATTTGAATCGGGCTAATGATGCGTGGTTTAAGTCTGTGAATTTAGCACTTAAAGATCAGAATACAACCTTGATTGCAACTCCAGACGCTAATACTGTCATGCCTTCAGAGGCTTTAACAGCTTATGCAGGATTAGCTTTGGGTTTATATAAATCTGCAAATAATCAATCTGCTGATAAACAAGGACAATATATTAAAGAAGCAATTAAACTGCGTCAAATGGTAATTCAGAATGAACCTGTTAAGTTTACAGTGGATAAATTAGCGCAAAATTGGCTGTGGACAGATCAGGCGATCGCAGATTGGCGATCGCTGCTGCAAGAACAGGAAAAGAGGTGATTGGTGATTGGTGATTGGTGATAGGACAGAAGGCTTTTTGGTGTCTAAGTTTGATAAGTAGCTTGCGTCAAGCTGCCCTAACAGTTAGTGAACTACCGTCTTGTCCGTTGCTATAAAATACATAATACTCATCGGAAACAAGTAGAGCTTGATTTACAGCTTTAGACAACGAATCTGGTTAGATATATAAACAACGCTCTGAGAAGTTAGGAATTGAAAAAAATGAAAAAAGTAGAAGCCATTATTCGTCCATTTAAGCTGGATGAGGTCAAAATTGCCTTGGTTAATGCGGGAATTGTGGGAATGACAATTTCGGAAGTCCGTGGTTTTGGACGGCAAAAAGGTCAAACTGAACGCTATCGGGGTTCGGAATATACCGTTGAGTTCTTACAAAAACTGAAGTTGGAAATTGTTGTAGAAGATAACCAAGTCGATATGGTGGTTGATAAAATTATCTCCGCCGCCCGTACTGGTGAAATCGGTGATGGTAAAATCTTCATTTCCCCTGTTGAACAGGTTGTACGGATTCGGACTGGGGAAAAGAACACCGAAGCTGTGTAAGTTTTGAAGGTGTATAAATTGGGCGTTGTTGAATTTTATTGTTCAGCAGCGCCTTTTATTGCCTTTTATTGTTTGGTTGTGCTATACTGAGAAAGTTATAGATTACGTAACGCATAACATCTACCTTTGTTTACAATATGTCTCCGTCAGAAAATTATCCTAAATATCGAGATAAAAAGACGGAACAATTTGTTTTGGGTGAAAGGGTAAAAGAGTTTCAAGCTTTTGCTAAACAAGCATATAAACGGCTTGATATTTTAGAGGCAGCAACTAGCAAAAAGGATCTAATGTTACTAACCAGTAATCATTTTGAGTCCTTAGAAGGTGATAGAAAAGGTCAATACAGTATTCGCATTAATAACCAATGGCGAATTTGTTTTAACTGGCCAGACGATGAACCAAAACCTTTCAATATAGAAATTACAGATTATCACTGAAGGAGAATTATATGGCACGTCCACCCATTCATCCTGGAGAAATTTTAGCTGACGAACTGCATGAATTAGGAATAAGTGCAAGTGAATTAGCTCGTTTGCTTCATGTCCCAAAAAATAGAATTACCGAAATAATTAATGGTAAAAGATCAATTACTGCTGATACCGCTTTACGCTTAGGACAATTTTTTGGGATGAGTGCTGAATTTTGGATGAATTTGCAGAAAAATTATGAACTCAAACTAGCTGAACAAAAAATTGGTCAAGAAATTAAAGCAACTATTTCTCCTTGGATATCCACTGGGAGTATGCAAGTTATAGCGTAAAACTTGGAACATTCCAATTTTGAAACAATAACCGCAGCAACACCAAAAACTCTCTGAAAATCTCTTGTCTTCGCTTCCTTCGTTTCTACCCTATGCCTTCGGCAAGTTACGCGAACGGGAACACCTTTAGTGAACGTGGTTCGTTAAAATTATCCTCAATAGAAAACGAATAACCCAAAAAAATCCTTACTCGACCAACTTCATCAACTGAGGAACTAAATTTTTCAAAGCATTACCCCGATGACTAATTGACTTTTTTAATTCTGGTGACATTTCGGCAAAAGTCAACTGTTTTTCTGGGACATAAAAAATCGGATCATAACCAAAACCACCTTCTCCACGAATTTCATAGAGAATTTCACCTTTACAAATACCCTCAGATTGTAAAACTATTTCTCCTTGAGGATTCGCAACTGCTATTGCACAGATAAACTGAGCTTGACGATTTTTGGTATCTCCTAATTCCCGTAATAATCGCCCAATTCTTTCTGCGTCACTATTACCATAACGGGCAGAATATACACCGGGTGCGCCATTGAGTGTATCTACAGCTAAACCAGAATCATCAGCGATCGCCCATTTTCCTGTAGCTTTGGCAATTTCTGAAGCTTTTAAACAAGCATTTTCTGCAAAAGTTTCTCCAGTTTCATCAACATCTAAATCTGCTGGTTTTAAGGTTAATTCCCAACCAGAATCAGCTAAATAAGCTTGCATTTCCCGCAATTTACCGGGGTTTCCTGTAGCTACTACGAGTGTTTTAGTCATTGGTTATTAGGGAATAGGGAATGGGGAATAGGGAATGGGGAATAGGGAATAGGGAATAGGGAATAGGGAACAGAGTTTTTGACTTTTGACTTTTGACTTGATTCTTCCCAGTCACCAGTCCCCAGTCCCCAGTCCCCTAATTTGATTCTGCCCAAGTTTTAGCCCAATTTAGGGTTTGATGGACTTGTTCTAAAGTTGGTGCTTCGCAATAAAGGCGTAATACTGGTTCAGTGCCACTAAACCTAATCATTAACCAACTTTGATCAGCAAGACGGAATTTATAACCATCTATTGTATTACAATCAATGACTTTTTTACCTGCTATTTCTGTTAAAGGTTGGGTTTGTAATTGTTGTAATAATTTTCCTCTTACTTCCATACTCGCTAAGGGTAAATCTATCCGATCATAAGCTGAGGAAAAATTAGTTCTTTTCTGCAATTGTTGATAATAATCACCTAAATCTAAACCCGATTCTACTACTGCTTCTAATACATACAATGCTGATAGTAAAGCATCTCTTTCAGGAATATGGCTACCATAACCAATACCACCTGATTCTTCACCACCTAATAATACTTCTGTGGCTAACATTCTATCGGCAATGTATTTATAACCAACGGCGGTTTCAAATACAGGTAAATTCAATAAGTTCGCAACACGGGGAATTAAATCAGAACCGCTAACGGTTTTAACGATTTCCCCTGTAAAATTGCGTCTGGTTTTGAGGTGATCTATTAAGATGGGAATTAAGATTTGCGAACTGAGGAAATTAGCATTTTTATCTACTGCGGCAATGCGATCGCAATCTCCATCAAATACTAAACCTACTGTTAAACCTGAGTTATTATTGTTATTTTCTTCCCCATGATTTTTGATTTCTGTAAATAAAAGGGAAAGATATTTTGGTAAAGGTTCGGGCGCACCTCCTGCAAATAAAGGATCTCGGTTGCTGTTAATTTCTTTAACTTTTTCACCTAATAATCTACCCAAACCACTAGCAGCCGCACCGTGCATGACATCGGCAAATAATGTTAATTTACCTGATGATATTGCTTGACGAATTTTGTCAATATTTACTTTTTTTTCTAATGCTTGACAATAACTAGGCCAGGGATCAAATGTCTCTTCTTTGCCCGGAGTTGTTGCGGTTGGTACTGCTTCTGTTAATAGTGCTTCTATTTCTTTGGTAACTTCTGGAGGCACAGAACCACCAAAAGCACTCTTGACTTTTAAACCTAAATATGCACCAGGATTATGACTAGCGGTGATGACTAAAGCGCCTAAAGCATTGAGGTCTTTTGCAGCCCAACTAAAAGCGGGAGTGGGTGCGTAGGTTTCGCTAAACAGGACATCAAAACCAACGGATTTGACAGCATCAGCGACAACACGGGCAAAATTTTCTGCCATAAAACGGCGATCGTAACCGACAATGATGGTACGGCTACTGACTGTGGAATAGTAGGTATTATATAATACTTTAGCTGCGACTGGGGCAACTATAGCTAGGCGTTCAAAGGTAAATTCATCACCGATAACACCCCGCCAGCCATCAGTACCAAACTTTATGGGGTTAGTTAAAATGGGCATGGATATATCCTAAAAATTTCTAACAGAGGATTGTAGCATTTATAGCGGTGATTGGTGATTGGTAATTGGTAAAATATAATTCCCCCTGTCACCTGTCAACTGTCAACTGTCAACTGTCACCTGTCACCTGTCAGCGAGGGAAGCTATAGCTAATGGTAAAATACGGTGTTCCTGAATTTGGATTCTGGCGTGTAGGGTTTCTGCTGTATCATCTGGTAATACTGGGACTGCGGCCTGCATGATAATTGGTCCGCTATCCATTTCTAAACGCAGTAAATGTACAGTACAACCAGTTATTTTCACTCCGGTTTCTAATGCTTGTTCTACAGCCCGCACACCTTTGAAACTCGGTAACAAGCTGGGATGAATATTAATAATTTTATCAGGAAAAGCGTCAATTAATTCCTGTGTTACCAAACGCATCCAGCCAGCCATAATCACTAATTCTACATCATGTTGATTAAAAGTTTTGACAATTTCTCTGTCTAAATCTTCGCGCTTTTTATAGTCACGATGATTTAATAATACAGCCTTTACTCCGTGATTTGCTGCCCTTTCTGCGGCTTTTGCTGTGGGATTATTGTAAATTAAAACTTGAATTTGGGCGTTGAGTTTCCCTGCTTGGATAGCTTGGGCAACTACTTCAAAATTGCTACCATTTCCTGAAGCCATTACTCCCAGTTTCAAAACGTTGCTAGGTTGTGAATTTTCCAGAGAAATATCAGGAGAAACTAGACTAGGTGTGCCATAAATGGGGTAATATTGACTCATAAACTCTCATAAAATTATGAATATACTGTGAATGTCTAAGATTATCATGAAACCATCCCGTTTTTCTCCTTCGGAACTACTAGATAATGATACTGCTGCGGCTTGGGTTTTTCTCACACCAGCACTGATTTTGTTAGGTTTATTTATAATTTGGCCTATTGCCTATTTGTTTTATCTCAGTTTTACTGCTGGTAGTTTTACTTCATCTGGTATTTATTGGGTAGGTTTTAAAAATTATTGGCGGTTGTTGCTAAACTCTGATTTTTGGCAAGTTCTGTTTAATACCGTTTATTTTACTTTTGGTAGTCTTATTCCCAGTTTGGTGATTCCTTTGGGATTAGCGGTATTATTAGATCGTTCTTTAGCTTTGCGGGGACTTTTGCGAAGTGCCTATTTTCTCCCTTCTATTATCTCACTGGTTGCGGCTGGTTTAGGTTTTCGTTGGTTGTTTCAAAATACTGGTCCTGTGAATGGATTTTTAGATTTTTTTGGTGTTGCACCCATATCTTGGTTAGGTGATACTTTTTGGGCAATGCCTGTGATAATTTTATTTAGTATTTGGAAACAAATCGGGTTTAATATGGTGGTTTTTTTGGCTGGGTTGCAAGCTATTCCTCCCAGTCTTTATGAAGCAGCAGAATTAGATGGTGCAAATGGTTGGCAGAAATTTTGGCATATTACTTTACCAGGATTAAGACCTACTTTAATCTTTGCGACTGTCACCACGGGAATTTTTACATTACGAAGTTTTGAACCTGTTTATGTGATTACAGGAGGCGGTCCTTTAAATTCTACTAATTTGTTAGTTTATTACACTTATCAAGAAGCTTTTGGTCAATTTGATTTTGGTTACGCCGCCGCAGTTGCTACTGTGTTATTAGTGGTGACTTTGGTGTTAGTTTATTTGCAGTTACAAACCTGGGGAGATAATTGATAATTGATAATTGACAATTGACAATTGACAATTGACAATTGATAATTGATGATTCATAATTCATGATTATCAATTACTACCCAATCACCAATCACCAATCACCAATCACCAGTCACCAATCACCAGTCACCTTTAAAACTCTTTTTTCAAGAAGATCAAAATGGCGATCGCCAACAACATGAAACTGTAAAGTAAGCCATAACCAGCATTACTTAATAGTGTTATAGTATCCGGTATTGCTTGCAGTCCATAAACGGCATCATTTTTTAAATCTAAGCGAGATAAATCTGGGAGTATGAGATATAAACCTTGGGTAATTCTTTCTACCGCAGGGTTTTCACTGAGGCGACCTAATGCGACTAAATCTTTGGTAATATTGCCCATTAAATAGACGGCAAATGTTAAAGCTGTGGCTATTAAGGAACTGGTAAAAACTCCTAATGTGACAGCTACAGCCGTAATTAAAGTTAATTGTAAAAATAAGAAAAGTATGGCTAAAAGAATGCTGGGTAGGGGATAGGACATTTTACCAAGTTGCAAAAATACCAAATAAATAAATGTCATGGATGCTAGAAGTACACCCAACACACCTGATAAACCTAAGTATTTACTGGTGATAAATTCACTGCGGCTGATAGGTTTAGCAATTAACATGAAAATAGTCCGTTTTTCAATTTCTTTGTTGACAAGTCCTGTGCCAATAAAGACTGCAACAATTAAACCAATGATATTCATTACTGCTAAACCCACATCTAAAAAGATTTTGTCTTGGGTTGTAGCTGCAAATTCAAAAATTGCCCGGTTAGCAACAGCAAGGATAATTGCATAAAAACCGATAATGTAGAGGATGCGATCGCGTATCACTTCCTGAAATACGTTTTTTGCCATTACAAATGTTCTGACTGCGTTCATATTTTTTGGTAATTGGTAATTGGTAAGTGATAACTAAATCTACTGTTGTGGTGGTGGTGAACCAAGGAAAAATCTGCTGTTGCGTTCGCATTTAATTGCTGCTACCGCATTTTTATTTTCTAGACTTTTAACAGTTGATACTGGCTGAATTTGACAAGATTTTTGCAGATAAAATCCCCTACCATTAGCAGTTGGTCCTTGCCAAATACTGAGGATATCTAATCTATAACCAGATTTGATATTGACTACACGCGGTTCTATTTTCCATAGTCCTTTTTCTTCGTATTCGCCGAGGTTTTGGTTAATCATTCTTTTACCCAAATTGCCTACTTGTTGGTTAGCTTCTAGTAACCATCTTTCTACTTCTGACCAAGTTCTTCTGGATATTTGTTCTTCTATTAGCGGTTGAATTTTATTTAAAATCATATTACCGTTTTCTGGTCTTTTTGATTTTGGTTCTAGTTTAATTACAAAGGCGCTGCGTTGAAAATTATCTGCGGATAAACTGGGATATTCTTTTAACCATTTATCTATAACAAAGTAAAACTGAATCCAGCAACTTATCAACATCGACCAAGCAAGTAAAATAATGATTTTTTGGCGTGCTTCTAACTTGGGAAGGGTAGCTTTTGTTGATGTACCTGTTCCTGAGAAAAATTCTGGGATGGCGGTAATTATAGCTGCAATTGTCGGACAAAGAACTATAGTTCTAGGTGTAACTACATTTTCCTGATGTCCAAAAGCAAATATACTGACTAAAAACCCAGTGATTAATGCACCTACTGGCATAAAAGTTCCTGGAACTCTTGCAGGACCATCGGTGGTATACCAAGCTGTACCTGCAATTAAAAATCCCCAACCTGTTAAGGCAATTATATCTTTGATTAGTCCTGTGGCAAAATATGAATTTACCCACGCGAAAAGGCTTAAATAGATAAATGTCTGCCAAGAAAAAGCTTTGGGAGGCATGACAAGTTTTTGAATGCCCAAAAATAAATCTTGAACAAATTTAAATAGCTGTATTACTTCTTTAAACAATGATGAATTCATATTTGCACCTATTTTTAGCTATTTTTACCTGGCTGATGTTTTCACTTAGTTTCTCAATTTCTCAATTTAATTCCTAATCACAAAACCACGAATGACTAAAATTAATGAAATAGCGGTATAACTCAAGGAATTGGCGATTAAAGTAGTAGTAATTAAGCTGGTATTTTGTAATTTAATTCTTTCGCTAATAAGGATTTTTTGGCGCTGAGTAGTGTCTGTGCTTTCTTGTTTTTTACCCCCTTCATCTAAGGTAATAATCAACAGTTTTAACAATGCAAACTTGACTAAAAATGTACCAAAGAAAACCAGAAAGCCAATGAGAATTAGAGAATTCTGTATGCTGGCGCTTTTAAAGGTATTAAAAAATATATAACTAATCAATTCTGACTTGATACCTACAGCTAATATTGGTTCGACCATAAAAAATACATTCCAGCCAATGACACTGGAAAAAACGTTCATAGCTATGGCGTAAAAAATGCTGGTTTTTTTGTCAAATTTGAGTGATCTATTGAGAACGTACCCTTCTAGGGGAATGGCAATTAGTAAAAATAAAGTTTCAAACAAAATTGCCCCAAGGGGTAAAATTCTCGGTAATGTTAATTCGTCTGACATAAAGCTTCTATAAATGATAAAGTTTGAAATTTTTCAGGACGCAGGAGATAGGAGGCAGGAGGAAACCACGTTTAAAAACGTAGGATTGAGTATAACATTGAATGAATCAATTTCTTGATGTACCATGAAAGATAACTGAGATTATACGGATGATGGGGGAAATTATCTCATTTTTTTGACCATTTTTTCTCTAATTGTGCCAGGGAGTCGAAGTCATGGCTACACAGACAAAATTTACCTACGTGGGTTTTAGGTTTTGAGTACTGACTGCTGACTGTTGGTGAATTAGTTGGTAATACTTCCTGAGGTTCGGTAAGATCAGAAACAGCCACGTTACAGCTTTTCTAAAGTTTTCCAAAAATGACAAGAAATGGCATCGGTATTCGCACAGCACAAGCGCGTTCTGAACGCCTCACGGGTCAAATTCATGTTTATGATGGTGTGGGTAAAGGTAAGTCCCAAGCGGCTTTAGGGGTGGTTCTGCGCTCTATTGGGCTAGGTATCAATGCTGAGAGTAATTTTGATCGTGTGTTACTGTTGCGGTTTTTGAAGGGTCCAGAACGTGATTATGATGAGGATGGAGCGATCGCCGCTTTGCAGCGTGGTTTTCCCCATTTAATTGATCAGGTTCGCACTGGTAGAGCGGAATATTTCGGCCATGATGAAATTACCCCTTTTGATCGCGCAGAAGCAGCACGGGGTTGGGATGTAGCTAAAGGTGCGATCGCCTCTGGTTTATATTCTGTTGTGGTTTTAGATGAAATTAACCCGGTTTTAGATTTGGGTTTGCTTCCTGTGGATGAGGTGGTAAACACTTTAAAATCTAAACCCCAGGAATTAGAAATTATTACCACAGGTCGGGCAGCACCGCAACAATTACTGGATATTGCCGATCTGCACTCGGAAATGAAACCCCAACACCACCCCACAGCCAAAGAATTATTGATTGAAGGTATAGAAATTTATACTGGCGCTGGCAAAGGTAAATCTACTAGTGCTTTAGGCAAGGCTTTACAGGCAATAGGTAGGGGGATTAATCATCCTGGTTCTACCCGTGTATTAATTATGCAGTGGTTGAAGGGCGGTAGTGGATATACTGAAGATGCAGCGATCGCCGCTTTGCAGCAGTCTTATCCTGAAGTAGTGGATCATTTACGCTGTGGAAGGGATGCGATCGTGTGGCGTAATTCTCGGCAAGAATTAGATTATGTAGAAGCGGAAAGAGGTTGGGAAATTGCCAAAACAGCGATCGCTTCTGGTGTGTATAAAACTATCATCCTCGATGAACTGAACCCCACCGTTGATTTAGAATTATTGCCTGTTGAACCGATTGTACAGGCTTTGCTGCGTAAACCAAAAGATACGGAAGTTATTATTACTGGTCGTTGTCAAAATCAACCTGCTTATTTTGATTTAGCAAGTATTCATTCTGAGGTTTATTGTCATAAACATTACGCTAATCAAGGTGTGGAATTGAAGCGGGGGGTTGATTTTTAAGAAGTTTTATTCATGTAGGGATAATTCATGAATTACCCCTACATAAAATTATATTTTTGTGTATTTTTCCTCCTCCTCAGCGCCTCTGCGCCTCTGCGTGAGAAAAAACATCCCTTTCCTGATATCCTAAAACCGAGAAAAATAACAATACAGGAAAATGGGAACAACAACCTTTCCCCAACCCAACCCCCAAGCAAAAATGCGCCTATTTTGCTTACCCTACGCAGGAGGTAGCGCCATGATATTTCGTACCTGGCCTAGTCATTTACCCCCAACCATTGAAGTCTGTCCTATAGAAATTCCTGGTAGGGGAAAACAAATGAAATTTCCTCCCTACACAAAAATGCAGCCTTTAGTTGAAGAAATAGCGAAAAATCTCATCCCATTTTTAGATAAACCCTTTGCTATTTTTGGACATAGTATGGGTGGACTCGTTGGTTTTGAATTAGCTCGTTTACTGCGCTCAGATTATAATTTAACACCATTACATTTATTTGTTTCTGCTCGCAATGCTCCCCAAGTTACACCCACAAAAAGAAAAATTTACAATTTACCAGATGATGAATTTTGGCAAGCAATTTGCAATTTTAATGGTACTCCTGATGGTGTCATAGGAAATGAAGAACTGATCCAAATTTTTCTGCCTATTCTCCGGGCTGATTTTACAGTTTTAGAAACTTATGTTTACACCCATCAACCACCTTTTGATTTTCCCATTAGTGTTTTTGGTGGACTGCAAGATCCCGCATTTACTGATTATGAATTAGAAGCATGGCAAGAACAGACGACAGCAGCTTTTTCTTTACATAAGTTTTCTGGTAATCACTTTTTTATTCGTGAACATGAAAAAGTTTTACTACAATATATATCTCAATATATCTCATAAGTTAGAATAAATATATTTTTTTTACTTTATAACTCTACCTAAGAGGGATTTTTATTTTTTGTTTTTTTGATAGAAATTTCACTGCTGCATAGCCTTCAATAATGGACAATTACCTCTTCCTTTAAGGAAGAGGCTTAAAAAAGCGGCATTTTTGGCTTTTTCCCTGGAAAAGAGAGGTTTTAAAGCTGGAATTAAACAATTAATTATCAATTATCAATTGTCAATTGTCCATTGATAACTGAGGGTAATGTTGAGATATTTACAACTAACATAAGGTGCATTTTTTATAGCCATACTTGTAACAAAGTGTGAAACAATGTAGCAGGTACGGCTATTGCGATTTCTATAGCTATAAAACCGAACCTACTAAATTTAAATCTTGGTGTTATTGTTGAATTAGGAAGCAAAAGATAAAGCTTCACGCAATAAAAAATTTAAAAAATATACGAGTATTGTTTGCCATATGTGAAGCTGAAAATTAAGCCTCCGCAAGCCAAATACAGCATTGTATAGGAGATAGTTATGGCATTAGTTCGTTGGGACCCTATCCGCGATCTTGAACGCTTAGAACCTTTCCGCGAACTTGAACGTTGGGACCCTTTCCGCGAAATTGATACTTTACAAAGGCGGATGAATCGTTTGTTTGAAAGAATGATACCAGGTGATGGAGGTGAAAGAGCAGGGTTAACTTTTATCCCTGCTGCTGAACTCGAAGAAACTGATGATGCCTATAAATTGAAATTAGAACTACCTGGTTTAGAAGCCAAAGATGTGAATGTTGAAGTCACTCCTGAAGCTGTTTCTATTACTGGTGAAAGGAAGTCTGAAACCACAACTGAAAGAGAAGGTTACACTCGTTCAGAATTTCGTTATGGTAAGTTTCAAAGGATAATTCCTTTACCTTCTACTGTGCAACATGAACAAGTTCAGGCTGAATATAAAGATGGTATTTTGCGGTTGAACTTGCCGAAAACAGAACCAGAAAAACAAAAAGCTTTCAAAGTTAATCTCGGTTAATTTTTAAGCTATTAGCTATCAGCCGTCAGCTATAGCATTTTCATTTGAGATATGAACACCTGTGGCACAGGCTTCTAGCCTGTGACTGGCAAGATGCCCATCCCACATTCAGTTTACATCTCATTTTCTCGTTCCCATACTCTGTATGGGAATGAATTATTGAAATTTCTGCCTTTAGTGATAGCAGAGTCAGAGACTCTGTAATAGTATTCCCAGACTGAGACTGGGAACGAGAGAATAGCACTTCTGAAAAACTTCTACTCAAGTCCAGGGGGAAGATATGGCAAAGGTAGTAGGAATTGATTTAGGAACTACTAATTCTTGTGTTGCTGTGATGGAAGGTGGGCAACCTTTAGTAATAGCTAATTCTGAAGGTCAACGCATCACTCCTTCTGTGGTAGCTTACACTAAAACTGGTGAACGTTTGGTAGGTCAAATTGCTAGACGACAAGCGGTAATGAACCCAGAAAATACTTTTTATTCTGTGAAAAGGTTCATTGGTCGCAAACATGAAGAAATTACCCATGAAGCAACGGAAGTTTCCTATAGGACACTGCGTGATAGTAATGGTAATGTAAAACTCAGTTGTCCCGCAGTTAATAAACAATTTGCACCAGAAGAAATTTCTGCCCAAGTTCTGAGAAAGTTAGTTGATGATGCTAGTAAATATTTAGGAGAAAAAGTTACTCAAGCAGTAATTACTGTTCCTGCTTATTTTAATGATTCCCAACGCCAAGCTACTAAAGATGCAGGTAAAATTGCTGGTTTAGAAGTTCTCCGCATTATCAATGAACCAACAGCAGCAGCATTGGCTTATGGTTTGGATAAAAAACAAAATGAAACTATTTTAGTATTTGACCTTGGTGGCGGTACTTTTGATGTTTCTATTTTGGAAGTTGGGGATGGTGTGTTTGAAGTTAAATCTACCAGTGGGGATACTCATTTAGGTGGTGATGACTTTGATAAAAAGATTGTTGATTGGTTAGCACATGAATTTCAAACTAATGAAGGTATTGATTTAAGGAAAGATAAACAGGCATTACAAAGATTAACGGAAGCAGCAGAAAAGGCAAAAATTGAACTTTCTAGCGCCACTCAAACTAATATCAATTTGCCCTTTATTACGGCTACCCAAGCAGGTCCTAAACATTTGGATATGACATTAACAAGGGCTAAGTTTGAGGAGATGACGGCGGATCTTTTAGATCGTTGTCGTAAACCAGTACAACAAGCATTGCAAGACGCAAAACTGACAAATGCCCAACTTGATGAAATTGTTTTAGTTGGTGGTTCTACTCGTATTCCCGCTGTGCAAGAATTAGTGAGAAGAATAACAGGAAAAGACCCCTGTCAAGGTGTGAATCCTGATGAAGTTGTAGCGGTAGGTGCTGCTATTCAAGCGGGTGTTTTATCAGGTGAAGTTAAAGATATTTTACTGCTTGATGTCACTCCTTTATCTTTAGGCGTGGAAACTCTGGGCGGTGTGATGACTAAAATCATTGGCCGTAATACAACTATTCCTGTGAAGAAATCGGAGATTTTTTCTACTGCGGCTGATGGTCAAAGTAATGTGGAAATTCACGTTTTACAAGGTGAAAGAGAGTTAGCAAAAGATAATAAAAGTTTGGGTACTTTCCGTTTAGATGGTATTCCTCCAGCACCCAGAGGTGTACCACAAATTGAAGTTACCTTTGATATTGATGCTAATGGTATTCTTTCCGTGACTGCTAAGGATAAAGCCACTAATAAACAGCAGTCAATTTCTATTACTGGTGCTTCTACTCTTGATAAACGAGATGTAGAAAAAATGGTGCGGGATGCGGAAGCTCATGCACAGGAAGATAGAAAAAGACGTGAACAAATTGATACTAAGAATTTAGCTGATTCTTTAGTTTATCAAGCTGAAAAAGAACTCAGAGACTTGGGTGATAAAGTCAGTGCTGGTGATAGAAGTCGAGTTGATGAGTTAGTCAAAGATTTGCGGGAAGCTATCAATCAAGATAATTTTGATCGGATCAAGTCTCTTAGCAGTGACTTACAGCAAACTTTGATGCAAATTGGTAGTGCAGTTTATGCCCAAGCGGGAAGACCAGATGTAAGTCCTGATGGAAGCAGTCGAGAAGCACAAGGTGGTCGGGGTGAAGATGTGATTGATGCTGATTTTGTGGAGTCCCAATCATAGGATATCAAGGAGTCAGGAGTCAGAAGATCAAGGAGATCCCCGACCACAAGTCAGGGATCTATTTCTCAAACAAAATAAATAGGGTTTGCTGAAAAAGTCTTGTCGCGGAGACAGGGAACAGTTTGAAGAGTTCGATGAGAGCGATTTTTCCTTTGTGTAGAAATTAAATGCAAGGTTTTTGAGATCCCACCTCGTAAAGTCTTGCACTTTTTTAACTTCCAGCAGGCTAAGACCCTTTACTTGTAATATTTTCACATTTATTCAGCAAGCCCTAAATAATGAATCATAAATTACAACAGATGAACAAATTCATTAGGTGATTTCATCCATGAGGAGGATGGTTTGACTATCAAATTTATGCAAAGTTATCCAGATGATCAGTAGATAGAGATGAACAAATAGAAAGATTTAAATTAAATATCAAATGTCATCTTCAGGAAAGGGGAGATTAGCGGCAAAATCTCAGAAGTTGAGATGGCTTTGCTGTTTATTCTTAACTATACAAATGTTTATCCTATTTGACTTTATTTTAAGGATTTGAATAAAACTTGCAGTAAAACACACACTGAAATTGTTTTGTTTGCTTGAATAGCTATATTAAGAGTACAGAACTGGGCAATTCTTAAATTATGGCTACCAAGATCATTGATGTGAGAGAATATACTGTTAGAGCGCATAAAAGACAGATTCACACTCGTGTTTTTCATTTTGTTTGTAAAGAATGTAATCAAGCAACAAAACGGGAAACCTTTGGACCTAGACCTTTATATTGTGAAAGTTGCCGTCCTCCTCAACCTCCGAAAAAATCTGCTCATGATCCTAGAAAACTGAAGCCTCATGCGATGAATTACAAAAGTGACATTGAATTAGAATAATTGAAGTAATATGAACACCCAAGAACAATTACAACCTCCTTCAGAGGTATTTATTAGACCATTGTTGGAATTACGAGACTATTATGCTGGTCTGGCACAAGAGTACCAACGGCTATTTATTGAAGCGCGATCGCAATTGGATCATGTGGAAGCTTTGTTGTCTCCTTGGTCCTGTCCTGATGAACATGAAGTTTCAGAATTAGCAACTGGTGATCCACAAGGTTCCCGTTTGTTTTTGGCATCAGATCATCAGTCTGATTTAGACTTGTTGGAGTCTGTAGAGTCAGAACCTTCTCACTCTCAAGAATGGAAAACAAATGGTTCAAGTGCTGCGTCTACAAAAGCAGCAGTTTCTCATGCGAGAAATACCTCTTTGGATAGTTATGAACATTTTACGAAGGGGGCGGAAATTCCCATGCTTCCTGAATATCAATCTCTGACTCGGATGGAAGCTTTGAGAATTTTATTGCATGAATATGCTGGTACTGTATGCCATATAGATTTTATTGTGCGATCGCTCTATGGTGAGTTAGAATCTACTATCTTTAAAATCGTCAAAGGTAGGGTTCAATCTTCTCTGACTCAAGGTAGAGAAAGGGGTTATTGGTCGGCTATTCCTAACGAACCTGGTTGTTATACTCTGGCTTTAAGTTTGTTAGATCCCAATCATCATAATGGCTCATCTACTCGTAGTAAAAGTAGAAGAAAAAAGCCTGTGGCTGTAACACACTCCAATGATATTCCCATGCTCAAAAAATATGAGGGTCAATTTTTAATTGATGCTTTGACATCTTTTTTAGGTGAACATAGAGGGCGGGTTTTTGGTGTGAATGAAGTCATTAATGGTATCTATGGAGAACTTGATGATCGGGACATGAGAGAGGTAAAAAATAAGGTTCTCAATGAATTATCTAGAGGTCATCGCACAGGTAGATTTTCTAGAGTTCCTAACCAAATTGGTTTCTATACCTGGGATGCAAGGATGATATCCAGAAGGATGTAGGGCATTGGGCATTGGGCATTGGGCATTGGGGTTATTCATCTTCCCCTGCCTCCTGCCTCCTGCCTCCTGCCTTCTGTCCCCAGTCAGCTATCTCATATCGTAACCAAACAAATTGGGGTCAACTTCTCCTAGTTTTAAATCTGCTAATCCGTATTCTGCCCAGCGTCTTTCTACCATTGCGGCAATATCAGGATCTGACTCTAAAGGTGCGCCCCATTCATGTTCTGTTTCTGGGGGAATTTTGGTGGTTGCATCTATGCCCATTCTCCCCCCTAAACCGAGTTTTTCACTCGCAAAATCTAAGGTGTCAAAGGGGGTATTTGGTAATATAAATACATCCCGGGTTGGGTCAACTTTAGAACTAATTGCCCAGACAACTTGACGCGGATCACGAATGTTGATATCTTTATCCACAACTATCACAAATTTAGTATATGTGAATTGGGGTAAGGCACTCCAAAAAGCTAAAGCTGCTCGTCTTGCTTGTCCAGGGTATGCTTTATCAATAGAAATAATTGCTGCTTTGTAACTTAATGCTTCCATTGGCAGGAAGAAGTCAACTATTTCTGATACTTGTTGCCGTAAAATTGGGGTATAGATGCGGTTAAGGGCGATCGCCATCATTGCTTCTTCTTTGGGTGGACGACCGCTAAAGGTGGTAAGATAAATCGGGTCTTTGCGGTGTGTCATACACTGAAACCGCACTAAAGGCGAATCTTCCACACCGCCATAATATCCCATGTGATCGCCAAAGGGACCGTCGGGTAAAACTTCCCCTGGGGTGATAGTTCCTTCTAAAACAAATTCTGAATCTGCGGGTACTTCTAAATCTACTGTTTTACACTTGGCTAATTGTACCCCAGAACCGCCATAAAGTCCCGCAAATAACCATTCTGATAAATCTACGGGAATGGGTGTGGCTGCTGCCATAATGATTAAAGGATCGACTCCAAGGGCGATCGCCACTTCTAATTTTTTACCACGTTCCGCCGCTTTGCGTAAATGTCTCGCACCCCCCCGCACCGATAACCAGTGTACGGTCATAGTATTACTAGATTGCAGTTGCAGACGATACACACCTACATTTGGCGTACCTGTTTCACAATCTTTGGTAATTACCAATCCCAGTGTAATTATCTTTCCGGCATCTCCCGGATAAGGACGTATTAAAGGTAACTTAGTTAAATCTAAATCATCACCTTCCACAACCACCTGTTGACAAGCGGGGAAAAAATCCCTTCCCGGTTTCGCTTTGACAACATCAAACAGCACCTTACCAAAGTCTATCGCTTGGGAAATCTTTTTCGGGGGTTTAGGTTGCTGAAGCATACTTAACTTCTTACCCAAGGTTTCCAACTCCTCTGGTTTTTCCATGTTCATAGCCCAGCATATCCTTTCTACCGTCCCCATTAAATTTACTGCAACGGGGAAAGATGCACCTTTGACATTTTCAAAGATTAAACCTGGACCACCTTTTTGCAGCATTCGGTTAGAAATTTCCGCAATTTCTAGTTCAGAGTCTACTAAAGCCGAAATTCGCTTTAATTGTCCTCTTTCTTCCAGAATTTTAATAAATCCCCGTAAATCTCGCGCCATATCCCTCAGAGTTAAGAAGTGTAAAGTCTCCTTGATCTTAACTTGATATTTGGGTAGTTTGTTTGTACTGAATAAATTAGGATTGGCAAAATTAAACGCAGATACTTTAATTAGGTGTCAGTCTAAAAGTTCGATTAGTTCATCTTTTGTTAAATCTGCATCTCGCATTATTTTTAATAATAGACCTTTACCAATGGTTTTACCACTATGACGAGGAATAGAAACAACTCGATCATCTTGATGTTTCATTCTGACATGACTACCTTTTTGTCTCACTATATAAAAACCTATTTTTTGTAATGCGGTAATTAATTCTTCTCCTGTAATTGCTGGTAATTTAGTGATGATAAAACTACTTTGCTTACTCCTATAAATTCTGTTATTGACTCTTCTCCTAATTCCTCTAAACACATTTTAATTACTTCTTTAATATTAGTGATCAATTCATCAATGGTTTCTCCTTGACTATAACAGGCTTTCAGTTGAGGCACTTCACCAATATACATACCATCTTCATCTCTTTTAATTACTACATAAAATTCTTTATTTTTCATGGTTTTGTTTGTCATTGCTATAGTTTTCTGGCAGGTTAATTATGTCGGATTTTTATTATAACACAAACGAAAGATACCCGACTTCCTAATTGAATCTTTGGTAAAGAATGTTAATTTATCAAAGAAGTCGGGTATCTAAATGCAGTTTTAGTTAGCATCATTACATTTGAGATATTTAGTAAAACATTTCTCACTTTGCTGACAAGCAAAAATTAAGAAATATAAAGATTTTTACCCTGACCTTGACATTTTTATAGTATTTATGTACTATATATGAGATAGAAACAATCAAAACATCTCTAATTAGATTCTTTACAACATATTACAACATCACCCCAATCAGGTATAAATTAATTTATCCTGTGATTGATCCTGGACAATATTCCTTGTAAAATTACCATCGGGAAAATTATGACAAGTCAAAAAACCAAGTTTGCTGTTTATAATCTCGCGGGTAAGGAAAAAGCTTTTTATTTAACTGAGAAAATAAAACTGGAAATTAAGCCAGATGCAATTCCTAAAAAAATGATTGCTCATAGTATCATGATTGTTGATCGTTCCGGTTCAATGTATTATGATATTGAGGCTTTAAAAGAAACATTAATCAAACTTTTGACACTGGATGAATACAGCAACTCAGAATTAGTGGTAACGCTGATTTCCTATTCTTCCAAAGGTGACTTGACTTGTCATTTTCAGCGTGTACCGATTCAGGAGGTAATGCAGCCAGATTTAGATTACATGGCTGATATCAAAGCTATTCGTGCTACTTATTTAACTTGTATTTCTCAATCTTTGAAATTAGCTAATGAATTGATTCATCCTGATGAATTAACTGCAATTACTTTACACAGTGACGGCTATGCTAATGATAGCAGTTTCAATTCTGAATCTAAGGCAATAGAGGAAATTTGTAATGATTTGAAAAACAAGGAAGTTTTTGTTAACACCATTGCTTATTCTTCCTCTTCTGATTTTAAATTCCTCGCTAAAATCGCTAATTCTGTTTCTGGTGTTTGTATCCAAGCTGGGAATATTAAGGAAGTTTATGATGCTCTTTATAACACTGGAAATGTGTTAAAAGAAGCGACGGGAATAGTCATAGAAGAAACCTTAGCTAGTGACTACAGTTATCAAGTTTTCTTTTCTCCCACTGCTGAAAAAATTAATGGTACAAACCAAACATTAAAAGTTTTTGGTTTAAAACCAGAAGACGAAGCTTACATCTATAAATATAAGCAAATTACCAAAGCAGCTTATGAACAATTAACAGATGTTCCGGTGGCACAAAATGATCCATCTGTTTATATTTTTGCCAAAGCAAATTTAGCTGATGGAAATTTGAATACTGCGAAATACGCGCTTGCGAGTACCTTCAATGCAACCTTAACCGCAAGACACGCAAAAGCTTTAACTAATGAAGACATTGCTGATTTTACCAAAGATTTAGAAATTGCCATTTTTTATCCTCATGTTTTAGCTGAACATGAAATTTTAGATTATGTCAAAGTTAATGATAAAATCTCAATTTTGGCATTGATTGATATTTTATCAAAACATCATCAACATATCATTATTAACCTCAAACATCTGAAAGAAACTTATCAAAGAAAGGGTATTAAGCGGGTTAATGGTACAAGGGGAGAAAATGGAGAATTAATCAAACCTTGGTTAGAAATAGAATATATTGAACCAGGTGATTATGTGCAGATGGGAACTTTTGATATTAACCGCAATACCGCAACTATTAATATGCTGCTTACGCAAAAAGTGAAGCTGGTAAAAGCGGAAGATAAAACCCCTATTACTGAAGTTGCAGGTGTGTTATTAAATGATTTAACGACTTTTAATAATTATACCATTGTCAGTGATGGAGAAATTAATGTTAAGACTTTAAAAGTGAAAATTAGCAGTAAAAAAGCATTTGATGAATTGCAAGCGGTAGGGGTTATTGATAGGGAGGAATTTGATTTTCAAAAAGAATATACTTTGCAATTAGCAGATTTACCTTTAGTCAGTTTTGAAGGTAATTATAGCAGTGTGGAAGGTTTATTTACTCAACTGGCAGAAATTAAAACTTTAACGAGTATTTTATCTGCTCATTTACGGGAAGAGTCAGATGTATTTATTCCTGCACAAATTGAAGAATTGAAAAAACATTATCTTTCTAAAAGTCTGTATCTGAATTTTCCCACCACTAACGAATATACAGATTTGAAAGCAGCTTTATCTGATGGTAGTGTAGATTCAAGGGTGAGTTATAAGATTGATATTGGCAGTTTAGAAATTGTGAATTTTAATAAATTGTCTTCTGCTAATCAATTTCTTGATAAAAGATATGAAGTTTATGATTCAGAAACTGGGGAAATTTTCAAGAAACCAACTTTTGAATTAGCTTTTCAGGAAAATATTGCTGTTCGTAGTAAAGCTGTTGCTTCTAGGAATAAATTTACAAAAGCAGATGATTTAATGAAAGCTGTTTTTGATGATTTTCTGGGAATAGAAACAACGGGTAAATTTGCAGAAATTTTAAACTTGGTTGGTGCTGGAATTTTGGCTTTATTACTACAAGCCAAACACGCAGGTACACCTGTGGATAAACAGGAAATTATCGACGCGATGACAACAGCAAAACAGAAGTTAGAGAGTTATACAGAAAAAGTTTATCGAGAGAAAATTTCACCTTTAGTATTTTATATTGGTGCGACGGGTTTGTTACCTGATGACATGAACACTCAAGCGATGACTGCGGATGAAATTAGTAGTAAATATCCTGATTTGCAGTTTTCTAAATCTGAGCAAGAAGGGACATTTTTCGTAGTTGGTGATACTGTAATTAGTGTGTATGCAGAAAATGAATATTACAGTAAAAAACCTGTGAGTGTGAGTTAGGTAATTTCGGTAGCAATGCGATTTTCTGGGATGACTCCAACGGGAGAGCGATCGCTAATTAGGGGTTGTTGAATAAATCTGAAAAAAATCAAGGGATTGAGGATGCGTAACCATACTTCTGGACCCTCACAGATAACTTGATCAATTGATTCCAGGAATTTAGTAATTTACTATTATAGATGTCTGATTTTTATAATTTTAGTAGTTGGAGCTTGAGAAGGATGATATTAACGAAACGGAAGAGTAGAAGCATTGCTGCTATTTTAGCTTTTTCTGGCACACTAACAATTTCAGGTTTACATAAATTTTACTTGGGACAGCCATTATGGGGAATTTTGTATGTATTGTTATCTTGGACACCAATTCCCAAAGTAGCTAGTGCTATAGAAGGGGTTTGGTATTTAGCGCAAGATGAAGAAGCTTTTGACCGAAACTTTAATTTTGGGAAGTCGGCAGTTAAAGTTTCACCACAGGTCAGTAATCAAGTAGAATCGGTAGCTAATGCCTTACGTGAGTTAGATGCTTTGCGCCAAGATGGCTTAATTTCTGAGTATGAATTTGAGCAAAAGCGCCGTCAGATGTTAGACCAGATTTCTTGATGTAATTAATATTTGTCTATAAATTCGGCGAAGTTTTACAATACCATGATAAACTGGCTACCTTTAAATCTCAAATTACAAAAACTCCGAGCTAAACTGCTCAATGATCCCTATTATCGTCTACAATCTGGGGCAGAAATTCAGATGGCCGCACAACTGGGGATGCGTATTGATGCTAATCAAGCGACTGTAGATGATTGGCTACGTTTGCCAGGGTTATCTATTCATCAAGGGCGATCGCTCGTAGAACTATCACGTTCAGGTGTTAAATTTTATTGTATTGAAGATATGGCAGCGGCTTTAAGTGTTCCTGTACAAAGGCTAGAACCACTGAAACCACTGTTAAATTTTAGCTACTATGATGATGGATCTCTCGCTAATACTACGCAAGTAAATCCCAATACCGCAACGGTAGAGAGTCTGGCGAAAATTCCATTGATAGATTTGTCTCTAGCTGAAGCGGTAGTGCAAAATCGCCTCACTGCTGGTTATTACCGTAACTTGGTTGATTTTCAGCAACGGTTAGGACTGTCAGGTGAGGCGATCGCTCAATTAATGTATTATCTGCGGTTTTAGGTAGGAGGTAGGAGGCAGGAGTTTTTTATTTTGGATTTTGGATTTTGGATTTTGGATTTTGGATTGTTTTTGTGATCTCCAATCTAAAATCTAAAATCTAAAATCTAAAATTTTCTTCCCCAGTCACCAGTCCCCAGTCCCCAGTCCCCAGTCACCAGTCACC
>NZ_JAQMTI010000303.1:0-18648 GCF_028329225.1 Sphaerospermopsis kisseleviana CS-549
ATTTTGGCGGTATTACACTCCATATTTGCCTTTGCTTGTTTACCCAGGCTGCGGTCAAATGCCGAGACGAGATAAATCAGGGGTTTCTCCTTATCAAAATACTTCTTCGTGTAGATGGTTGTTCCTACTCGCAGTCCAATCATATCATATTCGCGGCGAATAAATTCGCCGTTGGCACTTCCTCCACTGTAAGACAGCCAAGTGGCTTCCGTGCCTTTCGGCGATTTTCTTGTGATAACGATTATATCACAAGTTACTGAAGCGTAAACGCTTCAAATGGCTTTCGTGAGGCAGTGCGTTGGTGAGGCAGTCCGGTCTTGGGGGTTTACCCCAGAAGGAACTGCCGAAAGGGTTTCCCTGAGTGAAGTAACTGTCGTCCCCTTGCCTGAAGGAAGGTCAAGTTTTTCCACCCAGATCCAAAACTTAACTATATGGCTAATGCCACGCTACACTATCGGCTGATGCTCACAGCGAAGCATTAAGGGTTTTTAGCCTATTTTTTCATAATTAAGTTTCACTTATTTTAATTTCAGCTTATATCATTACCTACGTCAAGCCAAATTTTTAGTTTTCATAGGAACTTTTCATGATTACAACATCTTCTCAGAGGTTGTAAGTAAGTCGGCATGAAAAAACCGATGTACGTAAAGAAATGTAAAAATGCTTAAAACCTCTTCCTTCCTACCTTCTACCTCTTACTTTGTCATAAGGACAGTTTTTAACGCCTACCTACTGAAATATTCAGCATTTAGCCATTAGCTAATGGCACACTATGGGTTAGCGAAGCTTTCGCTTTAGCATACAGCAATACCAGTCTGTGAATGTCTCTTGTGGAATTAGGTAAAATACGGATTTGATATTATTTGCAAGTACAAGTATAAACTTCTTATAAAATTTATGTTATTGATACTATGCTGAATGTTAAAGTTTTAGCACAAAGCCTGAAAAATATTTGGTGAGGTGTATAGTGATCAACTTGTGCTGGTGCTGTGAGGAATGATGATGAGTAACGCGCTCTCTATAGTTGCTGTCACCGCAGTGCTGAAAGACTTACTGGAAAACGGGCTAGTCAGTGATTCAATTACTGCTAGTGTTGGTGATGTGCTGGTTACTGCCATACCACCGGATTTAATTAAAGTGGGAAGTGATGAGCGGGCGCAACTCAATTTGTTTCTTTATCAAGTTACCCAGAATCGCAATGTTGATTGGATATCTCAGGAATTTCGTACTAAACACTCCAGCATTAATAGTATCAATAGTATAAATAAAAGTCCGCGTTCTGTAAATCCACCACTGGCTTTAAACTTACACTACCTATTAACCGCTTATGGTGCTAAGGATTTTCAGGCAGAATTGCTACTGGGTTATGCGATGCAATTATTACACAGAACAACTGTTATTTCCTCGGAATTGATTGCAAATGCTTTAAAAACTGCCGCTACAAGTAACACCACAAGTCTGATTTCTCAAGCTTTGGCGGGGGTATCTGTATCTGAGTTAGTGGAACAACTGGGACAGATTAAACTTTCTCCTGAATTTTTGAATATGGAAGACAGTTCTAAGATATGGTCAGCTTTACAAACCCACTATCGACCGTCAATTAGTTATCAAGCTTCGATGGTATTAATTGAGAGCAGTAACGTAAATCAATCTGAGGCTGTGCAATGAAGGCAAAAAAAATCAGTCACAATTGGCAACAGTGGTATGAGGGTAATGAATCTTACTTATTATCAGCCTTGGCTATGGTGCGTGGTGCGATAGAAGCATCTGCTCAAAAAACACAGCCATCTGAACCTAGAGAACAACAGCAGTTGGGAGAACAAGCGTTACAAGCTGCTAGGGCGGGAATGTCAGCACCACCAGCACTAGAGCAGATATGTAAATTGTTTGGTCTGACTAGCTTTGAGAGGGATATACTGCTGATGTGCGCCTGTATGGAGTTTTATGGAGATTTTGCAGCTGTCTGTGCTTTAGCTCAAGGAGATCCACAGCGAGTTTATCCAACTTTGGGTTTAGCTTTAGCAACATTACCAAATTCCCATTGGGATGCGATCGCCCCTGATAGTAAACTACGATATTGGCGGTTAATTGAGTTAGGTGAAGGTAGAGCGTTAACTCTTAGTCCTCTGCGAATTGATGAAAGAATTTTACACTATCTTATCGGTACACAATACCTGGATGAAAGACTGGCGGGAATTGTTGAACCTTTACCAGAGGCAGGAGAATTAGTCGCTTCACAGCAACAACTCGCCGAACAAATAGCAGCCGTCTGGATGCAAGCATCTCAAAAAGAAAAGTTACCAATTTTACAGTTATGTGGCATTGAACCTACTAGCAAACGAGCGATCGCTGCCACAGTCTGTAAAATGCTAGGAATGACAATACATATCATGTCTGCTCAAGTTATTCCTTCTGCTCCAATGGAGATGGAAACTTTGTTGCGGTTGTGGGAAAGAGAGGCTATTCTCAGTCAAAGTGCTTTATTGATTGACTGTGATAAAGTTGACATTACAGAAGGCGATCGCACTCATCATATCGGACGTTTTCTAGAACGGATCAATGGTTTTGTGTTGGTGACAAGTCGGGAAAGAATGGCAATACAGCAACGCCCAGTAGTCAGTTTTGATGTTCACAAACCCACCACCGAAGAACAAACCATACTTTGGCAAAAAACCCTATCCCATCTAGAACCGCAATTAAACGGACAAGTCAAAAAATTAGTAGCACAATTTAACCTTAGTCCTACCACCATTCGCGCTGCTTATGCAGAAGCGTCCGGAAAATTAGCCCAGGAGCAAGAAAAAGATATCAGCAGGATTTTATGGGATGCTTGCCGCAAACAAGCCCGCCCCCGGTTAGATGAACTAGCACAGCGTATTCCCCCCAGTGCCAGATGGGAAGATTTAGTATTACCTCCAGCCCAATCCGAAATGTTAAGAGAAATAGCGGCTCACGTCCGTCAACGAGCTACAGTATATCAAACCTGGGGATTTGCAGCTAAAAATACTCGCGGTTTAGGGATTAGTGCCTTATTTTTTGGGGGTAGTGGTACAGGAAAAACCCTAGCAGCGGAAGTATTGGCTCATGAATTACACTTAGATTTATATCGCATTGACTTATCATCCGTAGTGAGTAAATATATTGGTGAAACTGAGAAAAATCTGCGTCGGGTATTTGATGCAGCAGAAGAAGGGGGAGTGATCCTATTATTTGATGAAGCGGATGCTTTGTTTGGTAAACGTAGCGAAGTTAAAGATAGCCATGATCGCCATGCCAACATAGAAGTTAGCTATTTGCTGCAACGGATGGAAAGTTATCCAGGGTTAGCAATTCTAACCACAAACCTGAAAAATTCTCTAGATACAGCTTTTCAAAGACGAATTCGGTTTGCAATTCAATTTCCTTTTCCAGATGCAGTGCAACGTGCGGAAATTTGGCGACGGGTTTACCCAAAAAGTACACCAACTCATGATTTAGATGCCAAGAAATTAGCGCAGTTAAGTGTGACTGGGGGCAATATTCGTAATATAGCCTTAAATGCAGCTTTTTTGGCTGCGGATGCGGGTGAGCCAGTGCAGATGAAACATTTATTACGAGCAGCGCGGACAGAATACGCTAAGTTAGAGAAATCTTTAACAGAGGTAGAAATTGGTGGTTGGGTTTGAGGAGAGAAAATTACACTTAGGTCGAAAGCGATCGCCATCTAAAAAACCATAAAATTAAAAACATCAGCTTCGTCTCAGCGATAAATGGAGGGAGGGATGAGCGATCGCACCTTTGCCCGCAAGAAAACAACAGCAACCAATTTTGCTCAACCTTCGCTTATTTCATCCACAACCCCGACTCTAGCCAATCCCACAAGAGGCTTTGGTTTACCAACAAATAATATCATTCAAAAAGCAGCTGATATATCCACAGAACAACAAGAAGTACAAGCTGCTGAACAGGGTTCTTTAGAACAACTAACTATCCAAGAAAAACCTCTGAGTCACGATATCAGTCGCATTTCTTTTCGTCGTCCTCAAGCAAAGTTAAAAGTAGGAGAACCAGGCGATCCCTATGAACAAGAAGCAGACTGGGTAGCTAATAGAATTATGCGGATGGCTATACCCGATCAAGTTAGCACTTCTGTACAGCACGGAGAGAATTTATTACAACGTAAATGTACAGATTGTGAAGAGGAAGAAGGGAAAATACAAACTAAGCCTTTATTACAAAGGTCAAGTAATGGCAGTTTAGAAGCTGGGGATAGTATTGAAAGTCGCTTAAATAGCAGTAAGGGAGGGGGAAGTCCTCTAGGTGATACCGTGCGGAACTTCATGGAACCCCGTTTTGGTGCAGATTTTAGTAGTGTGCGGGTACATACAGATAATACCGCAGTGCAGATGAGTAAGGAATTAGGCGCACAGGCATTTACTCATGGCAGTGATGTTTATTTTGGGGAAGGGAAAGCACCAGGAAATAATGAGTTGACAGCGCATGAATTAAATCATGTTGTGCAGCAAAGCGGCGATAAGCATAAACATACCCTCACACAGATGCAATTGCAAACTTCTACTGCTAGTCTTGTTCAGCGCGATGATAATCCTCACACAATTGACACGCAAGAGGAAATAGAAGAAATAAACTATGTTTTCTTCTTTGCTAATGGCGATGCCTATGGAAGAGCGGCACGTACTTTTATTGAAGCTAACTACCCTGACTATAGAAGCTTCAGAGCTAATAGTCTTGAGCAGATGTTCGCACAATTATACGAGGATTGCCAAGCTAGGGATATACATATTGGAGAGATAATACTTATAAGTCATGCAGTCCTAGCACCACCTACGGATGAGGAAGAAGAAGGAAATCCCGAAACTGGTGAAGCAGCAACAACACAAGGTTCACTTTTAATTTCGCCACTTAGTGGTAGTGAAGAGCGAGTAACATCTGAAACTTTGCGAGATTTACAAAGTGAGTTTCGTGAAGGAATACATCGTAGATTTCAAAGAAATCGCGCAGCAGTAATTGGTGAAGCGATCGATGAAAATACCGTGATTGAAATACGTGCTTGTAGAATAGGTCAAGATCGACAAACTATGCAGGCATTACGCAGATTTTTTGGTGGTCAGGCTCAAGTTCGCGCTCCTCACGGATATCAAGGCTATGCAATCTTACCTTTTGATGAACAAAATCTGACGCTTGAAGAAACAGTTGAAATCCTCATTGAACAGGGAACTGCTCCTGCTTCCCTGCGAAACCAACCTGCACAGCAACGTAGTTATGTCGAAAGCATCGTAGCCGAGTATGGAGGCATACCAACGCAACATTTTGTGATGGATGAACACCATGAAGCCTTTAGTGCGCTGTCAGATGAAGAACAGATAGCACATATATCTCGTCCTGAACAAAGTGAAGAGGGAGCTGCACTCCATACACGTGAACAGGTAGCTAGTCCTGCTGTTCAAGAAGGATCTTGGTCTTATGCACTTGACCCCAGTGGCTTTTATGAACAGGCTGGTTCTCAAATGATGCGTTCTGATCCAGAGTTAGATCAGCTTTCAAGGCAAGAACTAGAAGCAAGAGCGCAACGCCTCAATAATCCATATCTTCCTGAAAATGCTCCTATGTTGTTACGTTTGCGGCGTGCTTGGGAGTTTGTATCACTAGGTGATAACTTAGATAACCCGGATGATCCAATTGCTGGGTTGCCCCCTGTAGAGATATTTGGTGAGCCAGGTATTGTCGAAGCTGACGCGGAGCGAGCTAGAAGAAGACAAGATACCTTTGAAGAGCAAGATATAGATGCTGTAGCCCCTACTGATCGTCAACGTGCAATCCTAGCAGGAGAACCTGATTCAGTTACACCTGTCGGAGGAGAGGAATCAATTTCTGGTGAAGCTTCTCAAGTGGCTGAACCGCTACCAACACAAGCTGAACCTAGTAGAACATCACGTTCGCGAAGAAGTACAACTAGAAGAGCTAGAACATCTTCTAGTTCATCCCCCGAAGTTGCAGAAGAAAGTGGAGGTTTAAGGATTATTGCGAGAGATGGACTTTGGTTGGTGTTTAATCGACCTGCTTTTCGACCAGAGGTAGTTCAATACATTTGGGGCAACCAATTCAATCCAACTATCACTGAACTTCGTCCTCGTACAGGACTTGTTCGTAGTGAAGATGGCATAGAACTGGACCTTGGGGATACGAATTGGGAATTGGCACAGACTCGTTTTGCTGCTCGGTCGGAGCTTTATGATCGAATGCGTCCTCATGTAAGGCAACAAATTGAAGAACTTTCTGATCAATCACTGACAAGACCACCATCAGGACCAAGCTGGGTTCCTCAAGATGTTTGGCAACAGTTCCTCGAAGCTAATGATGGTATTTACCGATACTCAAGACGTAGCCCATTAAGAACAGATATTATTTTAATCAAGAGAGAAGGTTTATTTTGGGCTGGTTATGCCGAAGCTGTTACAGATGAAACCTATTTATTTCAATTAATGCAAGTACGCGCTCCAAGCTTATTTGAGCGCCTTATAGGCACTGAAACTGGCCAACAGGCAGCAATTCGGTGGATGGCTGATGGAAACCGTGAATACAACGGGTTTATGTGGCAACAGGTACAGGCAGGCATTGGACCTCGACAAGCACGAAGGAATTATATTGAGGCAACTTATCAGCGATTACTTCAGGGATATATAGTATTGATTGGAGGCTCTGCTACTCCTCATGCTGCTGGTGGTACTTTAGGTGATATCCTCAGAGCTACTGGGGTTATTCCAGACTATTAGGGATCATCCCCGCAAATGATGACAAGACAGCAAACCATGCTTGACTGGATTATAGTGAATATAATCTAAATGCTTGTGTAAATCATACTCATCACAAATTGTATGCTCATCGCCTTGGACAACAGCTTAAACATATTGGTGCGATCGCTCTTGTAGCCACTGTCTTGAATATCAAGCGATCGCCTGCCCTTCCACTTAAACCCCAAAAACTAGACTAAAGTCGAAACTATCACACCTGTAGCTAAGTGAGATAATATTGTTATGAATTACTTTGTTAATCTGTGAGGTGAGCGATGAAACAAAGGTTGCAAATTTCCAAAAAAGCTGACTCCTTGGCTACCCAGTCAGAAGAAACTCAGTTTCAGTCACGCCCATCTACTAACAAAACTCAACAGCACACAAATAAAACCCTGTCACAAACAGACATTGAAAATCAAGAATTTCAACAAAATCAAATAGAAGCGACAAAATTACAACTGCAAGCTAAACATGGCACCATCACCCCAGAAGGACAAACACAACTGACCCTGTTACAAGCCAAAATGAATGATGTGTTATATAGTCGCGTTCAACAAGGGTATGGTTTTGGTCACAACCTGGGACAAATAGCTTTTCGTCATCCTGAAAAAATATCATCTTCTGGTTCACCATCACTGGTACAGGCAAAGTTAAATATTAGTCAACCAGGAGACCAATATGAACAAGAAGCAGATACAGTTGCCTCGAATGTAGTTAATCAAATTAATCAAGATACCATCCAAAAACAGCAAACTTCACAGACTGCAACTAGCCAAAATGAAGCTGGCAATGTGGCAACAGCAGATAACAGCGCTGCTAATCCCAAACAACAGTTTTTGAATAATCATGTAGTAGGGAAGGAATTAGTTAAAGGCATAGATGAAAATTCACCACAGGAAAAAATCCTAGAACAATTGTTGAATAATTTCAAAAACATATCATTTAAATACACAATGACTTATAAACAGGGGACAACTCTGTTAACAGGAACAAGAGAAGGAGATTGTAGAACCTTAGCTGAAGCATTTCAAACAGTAGCGCAAGAATATTTTGGTATTCCAAATGTGACGATTGAACAAATTAAGAAACCCTTTTTAAGTGAAGCGGACGAAACTGTTTACCAAGGCAGAAAACGCAATTGTGATCATGGTAAGAGGTGGTTCTTCCAAAATCATTATTGGGCTAGTTGGAATGGCAAAATTTATGATGTCTTATTCCTAAGTAATAAACCCCCCCAAGTAGACATGGCAAGGCAAGAAAACCCGCTAAAATCAATGTTGATGCCTGAAGGTGAATATTACGAGACAGAAAAAGGCAAGGTTGTATATCCCCGTGGTAATGAATATTTAACTGTCGAACTGAGTATGTTTGAGAAGTTGAAAAACCTTGTGAAAAGTCTAAGTAGTTTAATGTCTAGAAATTTGGATTCTATCACTAATAGAATTAGGGATTTATTGACTAGAGGTGGTAATAATAATAGTGATTTTGAATCACTGATTACAGAAGTACAGAAGAACAGGACTAGCGTAGTGACACAAAATAATCAAAATCAATGATTTCATAAGCTGTTACATCCTAATATTCTGGAGTATTATGGAACAGGCAAGATGGCTGTTCCACTTGTAGGATTTACCAAAAAGGGTGAGGTGCAGAGTTTTTTGGTCTTAGAGGATGTTTTAAAAGTAGTATTCCGTAACTTTTATCACATTGTTACTTCCCACGTAGAGGTGGCATCAAAAAGTTATCTGTGAAGACTAGGGAAAAGGGAACAGAATACAAAATACTATCGATCCCTCTCAAAACTACCACTTTCCTGAACTGTCCTCTTGTTGCAAACCTATCAACTTTCTTCTTTGACAAGCATAGTTAAGTATATTAATTCCTAATTCCTGGGCTGTGCGAATAGTTAACCGGGGTAAATTAAATTCTCTATCTATTCCCCATGCAGATGCTAAATCACCAACTATTAAAATTATTCCCCCACCTAAAAATAATTGGATTAACTGTTGATTGATTATAGGTAAAGCAGCAAACAAGAAAGGTTTTGTCCTTAAAGGGTGACTTCTTCGTAACTCTGTTAATGGTCTTAAAGGACTTTCTAATTGTTGTGCTAAGGCCTGGATACTTTCAATTAAAGCATTAGCATCTAAAGGGGCATCAATTAACAATGTGCCACCTAAATTTAAATAATTTCTTAGTGATTCCAACTCAACATTATTCAAAGATAGTGACTCTCTACCTGTAAGATAAAGTAAATCATATTCTTGGATATTTTCTGATAGGGAAACCTCACTAGGTTCATCAGCACCGCGCAAATTTGGGTATAAAGGTTCTACGGATTGCAATAAGTAAGCAAGGTTGAAAAAATTGCGAGCATATTCACCATCACTATGAGAAACTTGTGCAATTTTCACTAAGGCTTGAGGACGTGCCTGGGCATGACGACGATAACGTAAATCAATATTATTATAACCAGGATAAAAAGCATCCGCTGGCTGAATAATTGAATTTTGTCCTGGTTCTAAAAGTATGCGACAAATTTCTATTTCGGAAACATCTGGTGTAGAGTTTCTTTGATCAATACGATAGGTTTCTTGGACAACATCTCTTTGCTGTCCACGCCGTAATTCATTAGGATCTACATAGCTGACTACTAAGTAAATCATCAGCGGTTCAGAAGTAGCTACTTCTAAATCAATAGGAAAATCATAAGATGTAGGTACAACTATCAAATTGCCATTCATATCAATAGCAATTCCTGGTTGAATTTGTACCCAACGTCCATCTCGATATTTAGCTTCAAATTGACGGGGTGCAGGAATTAGCCGCACACCTAAACCACAAACAATTCCTGGTTGATTTAAACTTTGATAGTGGGTATTTTGACGCAGACGATGATATTCATGAGCTTTACTCCAACGTTCTGCATTAATCAGTAAACCATCAGTTGGTTGTAACCTTTCTAAAGGTTGGATGTGTGGAGGTGGGAAAGGATGAGTCATTTGATTTTGGATTTTGGATTTTGGATTTTGGATTAACAAAAAACAAATAGAATTTAGATATTCAATTACTAAAATTTTCTATCACTAAATCATAAGTACAAAAAGCGGGTTTTTCTTGCTCAATTATTCGGCGAATTAATTGTTCATTGAGGTTCATATTCCGGTGATGGGGGCGCAAACAAACTAGAAAATGAAATGGTTCACCACCTGCTAAAACTGCACTACCTAATTGTGCTGTACCCAAAACAAAACTAGGTCCAAAGGGTTCGGTAATACTAATATGTTTATCAGTTTCATTAGGTATATCCTCATCTAAAGGTAAACCTGTATAAAGATGTAAATATAACCGCAAACCTTTACGAGTTCCTCGCCAACGATAAAGCTCAACTGCACGACGAATTAAACGCCGTTGTTGATGTAAATTCCAGACTGAATCTACTTCCCAAGCCACCCAGTGAGCTAAAAATGGTAATAGTGCTTTTGGTGCTGTTAAGGGGTCAAGATTTGCCCATAAGACGTTAAAACTATCAATGGCTGGTTGATAAGCCTGTTCAAATATTTTCATGAAGCGACCAATCAAGTCTACTTCCCGATATAAAACAGGTAAAAATTCCATGTAGGAACTGTAGGGACGAACATATAAATCAAAGTAATCGCTGTGTTGAATTTGTTCTCTCTCTGTTCCTGAGTCAATATTAATAACAACTAAGCTGCGAAAATTCAGATTTAATTTATCTTGTTGTCCGGGAACAATTGCCTGTTGATCTTCAAAAAAGCTGGCAGGAACAGAAAAATAAAGTACAGCATCCATTTGTCCCCGTGGGGGAATTTCACTGCCTTCTGTGCCACCTATTTGACACCAATCAGCAGGAAAGTTACCTTCAACTTTTAAACTTACCCTCACAGGCCGTTGTTCTAAGTTCTGTACTTGCACAACCATTTCGCTGGGTTCTCCTGGATGCAAGACTAAACTCTGTGCTGCTGCATCCATGCTTTCTGTCCCTGCAAATGTTAAACCTGCTCCTGGTACTGCTTCAGGAATTTGCATTGGGGTTAAGTGAATGCGAATAGCAGGACTGGAACGACTTTGCACCATAAAATCTTTCCTTAAAGTTTGTTGATTTAAAGATTACTGATTTGGATATCATGCCCAGAACGCAGGTTATTATCAGCCCAAGAACAGATTAAACCTTGTGCGCCGGGATCTATTACTTGTTCTGGGGAAGATTGCCGCCTCCATGTATCTCCTTCTTTGCGGATAGCAAATAGCAAGACTCGCCCTAAATAACGGACACCGGGGGTTTGCTGCATTAAGGCGATAATATCTGAGGTGTAAACTGGTCTTCCAAAAGGCCAACCTTTGCCTTCTAAGCCTCCAGTTAAGGGGTTGAGATATTTATACAGGGATACTCTCAGATGACGAAGGATTTCTGCTCTGGCTAAAGGGTTGTTATAGGCAGGTTCTAAAATTACCTCTGTTTGTACAGAAACACCTACGTATTGTGGTTCTTGCAGTTGGATTTGTACGCCTAATAATTTTCTCTCATCCAAGTATTGCAGAATTTGTTCTTGTAGTGCGGGACTCAGAGCAAATTGTTGTGGTGCAATACCTTCGCCAAATTCAATTCCGTCTGTATTGGCATAGGGAACAACCAGTAAACCTACTGTACCTGCTTGTCTGGTAGCGTTGGCTGGTAAACATCGCACCCTGGCGATCGCTCCTGCTCCTGCTTGTTTTGTTAAAACTTCAAAATCTTCTGCTGTGACTGCTCGATCACGGGTACGCAGGATGCGCGGCGCTCTGATGACTGCTTGTTCTAAAGATTCCCCATCTGCACCATTAATGGCTGGCGGATAATTTATGACACTACCCACATAGGGAAATGCGGACTTTAAAAATTGGAGTGCGCCACTTTGGACGTTACCTTCTCTACCACCTCCTGTGCGATAAGTCAGCATTCTGATTTCTGCACCCCGTGGCGGTACGGCTCCATATTGATGTTCTTGGGCGTTATCAATATCACTAAATTGTACAACGGTGTCTTCTGTGCTGGATTGTTGAATGCGCGATCGCTGTTTTGTTTGGCGTTTGAGTTGTCCTGGTTCTCGAATCAATGGACCAAACTGCACAGCACCAGTAATAGAATCAATGGTGTAATGACGGTCTTGGGGTCCAGAATCAGCAAAATCTCTCACTTCCTGCCAAGTCTGGGGTAAACCACCGGGGGGAGTGACAACAATATACTCATTTTCTCGACGTTCTAATACTGGTGTCATGAGTAATTGAAAAATTTGCCCTGGTTTACCGTTACTTATACCTAAGCGTTCATCTTGAATCAGGGTACTATGGGTAGCTCTAACAGTACCACCTATAGACCGCACTCCTAACCCAGTGATTTGCGGTGGACGATTATAAACCCCTTGATTGCTACCTGGGGTAGTATACCGACAGCGTAGCCAGCGTCCACGATACACGGTAAATGTTGTTACAGGCCAAGTTTGGGGTAAATGCAGCCGCACATCAGCACCTTGGGCAGCATTACTACCTTGTTGTTCAATTTCGTAAAAACTGAAACCTCTGGTATGGTCGTCTGTTTCTTTGAATAACACTGGTTGCCAATTTTCCCCATCCCAAGCTTCCCAGTATCGGGGCGGTTGATTGGGATCAATTCCTGTCGGTGTGGCTGCTGCTCCTTGGAAAGTAATTTCTAACACATTACCATCCAAAGCTGCATCACCATTAATTACTAAATAAAAACAGTTTCCCGGTTGGGGTTGTTCGTTAAATATAGCTTGTTCATTACCAGTCCAGAAACCGTTGTTTTGACGAGTCCAGGAGTTCACCAATCTTTCTCGCAGAGATTGGGGGGTGTCTTCTGTGGTTTGGGCGGTTAAAAAATGCTGAATCTGGGGTTTACCAATAATTAAAGGTGAATCTGTACTGAAGGTAATAGCTGGTGTAGTTTCAGTGCGTACCGTGGAAACTTCCAGACCTGCGGGAATGGTGTATGCTTGAGGTAGATCAGAACTTAAATAAAAAGTTAATTCTGTATGGGCTGGGGCTGGTGGTTGCAGCCGAATACCTAATAATTCTAAAAAAGCGACATAATTTTTACGTGGGACTTGGTTAAACCTGAGTAACATTTGGTCAGTTAACCAAGCAAATACTTCTATCAGCGTAATCCCTGGATCGCTCAAATTGTGATCTGTCCATTCGGGACAGTAGCGCGGGATACGCATGAGACTTTCTTCCACCAAGTCATCAAAGGTGCGATCGTCTAAGTTAGAAGTAGGTAATTGTGGTAAAAAGTCAAATTTCATATCATGTCTATTTGAATAGTTATCATATCTGTTTGGATGGGGAACAGGGAACAGGGAACAAGAGAATTATTAGTAATTAACAGGGCTTAATATTACAAGTTACTTCCCAGCAGCCAGCAAATAGAATGGATAAACAAAGCTCTGAATATCAGCATAATCCTTGAGCCGATAGTTGATAATGATCTCTACTTTGCCCAGCACAGGGTCAGGTTCGGTCAACACCTCATCTACAATAATTCTGGGTTCCCAAACTTCCAAAGCTTCTAAAACATAGAGACGTATTCGCAGTAGAGTATCAGTATTCAATGGTGCAAAGGCCAACTCTGACAAGCGCGAACCGAAGTTAGGGCGATAAACTCGTTCACCCACCCCTGTACGAAGGATAATCCAGATAGACTCTTTAACTTTTTGAGCATCACTGCTGAGTTTTATTCCCCCTTGCAAGTTCAACTGCAACGGGAAAGCCCAACCAGTACCTAAATAATCTCTTTCGTTTTGTTGGCTATAGACCATAACTGTAAGAATCAGGTGGTTATCGAGTTTCGACTACGCTCAACTACCGCGACTTGTACTGAGTGGTTAGTGAGCGTAGTCGAACTATGTCGAAGTAAGTCGAGATAATATCCAGGATTTCAGGATTTATTAAATCTTTAATTCTCTAAGATACCGACATTACAGGTATAAGCCTATTCGCCAAAAGTCGAGTAATTCATTGGGAATTGGGAATTGGGAATTGGGAATAGATAATTATCCACCGATCAAAACTGTTATCTCTCCTTTGACAATTTTATTAGTCGGACCCAATGCTTCTAGAATGGTATCGCCCATACGACAGGCGGGTAAACCATTGATTAATACTGTTTTACTACCATCAATAACTACACCTGGTCCGTGGGGTGGTACGGGTAAGGGTGTAGCACATTGATGAATATCTGCCATTCCCGGAGGTGAGGAGGCAGCAGCAGCGGAAATCATGCTACTCATTGTCGCCGAGGCGGTGGCTTTGGCA
This sequence comes from Sphaerospermopsis kisseleviana CS-549, assembly GCF_028329225.1. Lineage (NCBI taxonomy): Bacteria > Bacillati > Cyanobacteriota > Cyanophyceae > Nostocales > Aphanizomenonaceae > Sphaerospermopsis > Sphaerospermopsis kisseleviana. The sequence continues at coordinate 14,124 of NZ_JAQMTI010000303.1, forward strand.
GCTTGTTCAGCAGCTAAGGCCGCTGGTGCGCCTGGTGTACCTGCTGCGGCTTTGGTGGCAGCTTCAGCGGCTTGGATGGCTGTATCGCTTGCTTGTTTGGCAGACTGTAAAGCGGCAACTGCGGCCGCTGGTATCCCCCTCCATGCTGGTAAGTTGCCTATCAGTACATTATGGCTACCGGGTCCGCCTGTTAATACTGGGGGTAAGGGATGGGCTACGTTATCGGTAATTCGGGCTGCTGGTTTGGACATAATTAGAGTTAGGAGTCAGGAGTCAGGAGTCAGGAGTTAGGAGTCAGGAGTCAGGAGAATAGAATTACACAAAATATCTCTAAAACTCTTATTTCTCTGTGATCTCTGTGCCTCTGTGGTTCGTTATTCCGTGACTTGTGCATAAGTCATTATTAATTTAATTTAATTAATGAACCTTTGACAGTTATTACACCATTAGCTTTAATGTCAAGATTTCCCTGGGCTTCTATTGACATATTGCCTGTTGATTTGATGGTAACTGATTTACTAGCATCGCTCATTTTAATGCTATGTTTACCGGAGGTTTCTATTGAAATTGTTTTACCTCTGTCATCCATTTTAATAGTATGACCGCCTTTTGTTTTAATCTCAATAAATTGTTCACTATCATTGAGATAAATTTTGTGTCCTTTGGTGGTTTCTAAACGAATACCTGTTTTACTTCCTCCTTTATCTTCTTCTACAAATTGCATGGTGTGTCCTGTGCGGGTTTTAAAAGTACGTAATCGCACTCCTTTAACAACTGAATCATCTACTTTTTCTGGTGGTGCGTCTTTTCCATTCCACACATTACCAATGATGTAAGGACGGTGAATATCTCCATGTTCAAACCCTACTAAAACTTCATCATTTACTTCTGGTAAACAATCAAAACCTCGATTGGGTCCTGCACCCGCAGTTACTACTCTAGCCCAGTGACTTTCATGTTCTTCACTGAGTGTAGGAAACTTTACTTTTACTCTTCCCCAACCTTTGGGATCTTTATTATTGGTGACTATTCCTATTAAAAAAGTTTGTCCTGGTTGCAGGTGTGTTTGTGTTGATAAAGTAGAAAATAAATTACCTGCTCTTAACCCCCGCACACTAAAATTTGTGGTGTAGACTCTTTGATTATAAAAGTGGCGTGTTTCGGTGACATAATATTTTCCACTATAGCGATCGCCGATATCTTGAATATTGATTACCCTCCCTGGTCTAATTTTGGGGTTTCCATAAGCTTGAGCATCTGCATAAACAAATTCTCCCCCCAGCTCATCACACAAAGCTTGAGCCATTTTTTTAGCTTCGTTTTCTGTAGCAACAGGTTGATCTACAACGATCATTTTTGGGTTGGATGGTTTACCTTTGAATGCTGTACTTGTTTTGCTTCCTTTGCCATTTCCTGTTTCTGTAATTACTTTTTCTGCTGTTACTTCTGAGGTAATTAATTTCTTTTGGGTAAAGTCCCAACTTCTCACTTCTACAGCTTTCACTTGTTCTACATTGGTAACACGCACACTAAATTTACTAATTTCATTTAACCATTTCAGGTTTAAAGATTCCTGACTTTCTGGTTGACAAAAGTTTAATTTTCCATCCTGAATAAATAATTCATAACCTATCCGCGCCGCCCTTTCTCTCAAAAATTCCATGTTAGTTTGGTTTTCTTGAAACACATATTCATGGTTTACGCCACTAGAATCTATTTTACCTGGTAAAATTCCCGTTTCTCCTATAATTTGTTTGACTATATCGCTATCCATTTGATTCAAGAAAGAACGATTATAACGCCCTCTATGCAACCGATGGGAAACATCATAACCACGAATAATAATGGGTGCTTCGGTTTTTTCATTAAAGTGAACTTCTATTGCTGTCACTTCCCCTTCAATTAAATTCTGTTCGTCTTTTTTCTTAAAATTACTATCTTGGGTAGTGCTGGAAATAAACCCGATTTTGATTTGTGTGCCAATTTTAAACAGCTTTTCGTGTCTCCATTCTTGGTATTCTGCACGTTCAACTGTACTCAGATAACTATTATGTATTACCAGGGTAAACATTGCTGGTAAATGCAGACTCTCTTCTACGGTAATTTCTAATAAATCTTTCATTAATTCCGGTGAAGCGTCTTGTCCTTCTATTTGAATTTTTGGTTCACTTAAATACAGGCTTTTGTCTGGCATAAGATTTTAGTTTTTATTTCATGAGATAAAATGTATATCAATGCAGCAGGAGTCAGGAGTAAAACTGGCTTGGTGTATAGGTTTTAATTTTGATTCTGTACTCCTTGATTTGCAATCTGCTGTAATTTTATCAACTATTGATTGAATATTGATTGAATATTGATTGAATTATTTATTAAATCCGCGAGTCTGCTTGTCTGGCTGCACCTTGAGAAGCTGATTCTCTACCTCCTGGCATATTATTTTTATCTACTTCTTGTAAGGATATATCTACTATTGCCCTTACTGGTGTACCGTCATTTAAGAACATATTTAATGTGTAAGTTAAACTGGTCATGACACAATAAAAATATTCGCTTCCCCAAGTTAATATGTAAACAGGTGGACGTTTATCTGGTGAACCATTAATAGTTTCTACTCCTTTTTTGATGTTATCTATATACTCTTTCATTACTGATTTTTTGGTTTCATAGGTATCGAATATTAACTGTTTTAAGGTAAATTTATAAGGTTCAACACCGGAAAAGTTAACTTTAGGAAGTAAGGTAGTACCTCTATTTCCTTGCTGACTTGACCAATTTACTGTTCTAGAAAAACTAATATCTGCGGGATTAAACATTAATTCAATGTCTGGTGCTTCTCCGTTATAAGCTACGAGTTTTGCTTTTACCAGTTTTTGATTTGCCATTTTATTTTTCCTCCTTAATACAGCAGTCTATTTTCAATCCAAAATCCAAAATCCAAAATCCAAAATATAAAATCCAAAATATAAAATATAAAATAGAATCACCAAGGTAAACGACCTATATATTTTCCTTGACGTTCTCTTTCTATTTCTATTCTTTGTCGTAATCTGTAATAAATTTCTTGGGCTAAAGCTTCAAGTTTTGCATTATCATCTTTATTATTTTCATTACTTTCATTTTCTTCTGTTGGTAAGGATGTGTATGGGTTTTGTATCGTCTCTGTTATCGGTGCGATATCCCTTGATATATCCGGTGCTGTAACTTCTCCTCCATTTGCAAAACCTTGAGGTGTAGAAAGTCGTTTGGTAAAAATATGTGATGCTTGTGATGGTTCTGATGATGCAACTTGAGAAGATGGTGCATTTTGCCAGTTACTCTCTCTACTATTAAAGTTATAATTATTGAATTGATTATTACTACTATTTAATAGTTCTTCAATACTTGTCCATTCAGATGGTGTTTGTGTGTTGGTATTTGAATTATTCTTACGGAAAATTAAAGTAGGTGATGAATAATTGGGGGTTGATTCTGTGTAAGTTTTAGTTGTATTTTCTACTGAATTCATTTGTGTATTAAGTTGTGGATTAATTTGTAGAGAGTTCATTCTGGAAAGTCTTTGTTTCCCAATTTCTACACCCAGGGAAGGAGAATTTAAAACAGTTGGTTCTTCTCGTTCAGCTTCTTTGCGCTGTAATGTATTATCTACAAAAGAATCTACTTTAGTCGTAGAGTCTGAAAAGTTGGTTGGTTCAGGCGTTTTGCTATCAGTTACATCTAATTTAGGCGAGATTATTTCCTCTGGTGAACCGCCAGTATTAATATGTTTAAGTATGTGGATATTTTTCTGTGCATCTTTAGCGTTGATGACAAATTCTCCTGGTGTCAGCATTGCAGGTACTGTATCAGAAGGTGCTACTGGTTGATAATTTTCCACTGCGGTTGTGGTGACTTGGCCACCAGTAGCATAACCTTTAGGTGCTGGTAAAGCTGGTAAATTATTTAAGACGGTATTTGCTTCAATGTCAATGTTAGAATTTTTGTCTTCATTGTCTTGAAGAGATGAATTTTCTGATATATCTGATATATGTGAGTGATTAATAAAAGTTGATAAATCAAGGTTTTCAAATGCCAAAATTGACTCTGATATTGATTCAGATGCGGTTATTTGTTCATTGTCAATGTTATTTCTCAAAATCGGCAAATTATCTGTATTTTTTGGCAATGATATATTAGATATATTAGATATATCAGTATTCTCTGGTTTAATTATAGCTGCATCTGGTGTATAAAGTTCTTCAGATTTTGGTGATATGGTTTTGGAAGTAACAGGAGTAATTTCTGTGTTCTCTTCTGTGGTGAATTCTGTAATTTCCGATGTTTGATTTTCTGAGGTAATTTGATTATTTGCTTCAGAAGAATTTAATTGAATATCTGGTGATATGGTTTTGGGAGTAACAGGAGTAATTTCTGTGTTCTCTTCTGTGGTGAATTCTGTAATTTCCGATGTTTGATTTTCTGAGGTAATTTGATTATTTGCTTCAGAAGAATTTAATTGAATATCTGGTGATATGGTTTTGGGAGTAAC
>NZ_JAQMTI010000304.1:0-8560 GCF_028329225.1 Sphaerospermopsis kisseleviana CS-549
GCTCAGGACAGGCTCAGGACAGGCTCAGGACAGGCTCAGGACAGGCTCAGGACAGGCTCAGTACAAGTCGCGGTAGTTGAGCGTAGTCGAAACTCGATAACCACCTGATTCTGACAAAAAAGCGGGGTTATTGGGTATAATTATGTTGATAACATATTTTATGATTGAGTAAGTTTTATTTTCCCTTATGCCTCAGCAGTTAATCATTCAAAATTTTGGACCAATTACAGACTTAAAGATTGAACTTAAAGACATACTTATCTTTATTGGTTCACAAGCTAGTGGTAAAAGCACTGTGAGCAAAGCTATCTTCTTTTTTAAATCTTTGAGAGATGATTTAACAACCTATCTGTATCAGTGCTACCACGAAAAGCAGTTTGAAGATACTATCACTAATTTTGCCAAGCGAGCAAAACAGAAGTTTATTAAAATGTATGGTTCGGTACTACAATTTCCTGAAATGGAATTAAAGTATCAGTATGGAAACGGCATGGAAGTCACAGTTAAACCTTCTACCAATAACCAATTTACAACTGTTGATTTTGATGATTTTTTTAAACAAAAGTTCCGTGATTTAGTAGATCAATCTAGAAGTTTGAATACTGAATTGCAGCAGATGAGTTCGAGAGGTTTATTTTCTTCTTCCCGTGAAATTAGTGCTATTAAGGCTAAAGAAGCAGCTCTATTTGAGAATATCACAAAAGAAGTAAACCAACTATTTAATGATGATAGAGATTTGCTATTTTTACCTGCTGGTCGTAGTCTGATTACTATTCTATCTCAACAGCGTTATAACATTGACATGGGAGAGGATTTGATATCTGGTAACACTGAGTTAGCAGCAGATAGTTTAATAAAATTAGATTATTTAATGCAAAATTTTATTAATCGAATTGATAGCGCGAAACCTATTTTTAATCAAGCAATTGGTGATTTAATTAAAGAAAAACTTTCTACTTCTACCAATAGTGAAACAAAGCGAGTTATCACTCTAGCTCAAAACATTGTGGATTCTATTCTCAAAGGCTCTTATCGCTATCAAAATGGTACTGAAAGAATTGATTTTGGCAATGGAAAAAGCACCTTAATCAACTTTGCATCATCAGGACAACAAGAGGTTGTTTGGATTTTGTTACTGATTCTGCTTTTAATTCTTAATCAGCGGAATGTATTTTTAGTTATTGAAGAACCTGAAGCGCATCTTTTTCCTGTTGCACAAAAGCAAATGATTGATTTAATTGCTTTACTGGCAAATCAAGCTGCAAATCAAATCATTTTAACAACTCACAGTCCCTATATTCTTTCGTCATTTAACAATTTACTATATGCCCATCAGTTAGGCTTGCAAAAATCGGAACAGGTGGAAGAAATAGTAAATCATAACCTTTGGATTGATCCTCATAGATTAAATGCTTTTATTGTAGAGCAAGGTACTACTCGTTCTATTCTGGATTCAGAAATGGGGTTAATTGAATCAGCAGAGATTGATAGAGCTTCTGAGATTATTGTTAATACATTTAATCAACTTTTTGAAATTGAGGATTAAGTATGAAATGCAATTGCCAAGAGTTTGAAAAAAAATATCCAGATTGTACGTTTTGTAATGATGGTCAGAAAATTACTGTGCAAGAAAACAAACGAAAATATATCCTAAACAATTTATCTGCTCAACAAGTTTGTAGAATTAAAATAGATGGTTGTGTAATTGATGATGAAAATCAGCGTAAGTGTGATTATTTAATGATAGTATGTAATACTGAAAAAGTGGCTAATGATAATAATATGGATGCTGGAGAAAAAATGTATTTTATTGAGTTAAAAGGTAAGGATTTGATCAGTGCTGTTGAACAATTAACTCAAACAATTGAATATTTTAAACCGCAAATTATTGGAACAGTTTTTGCTAGGGCTGTACTCAGTAAAGTTAGTAAATTTAATGCTCCTAAAAGTATTGAGAATGATTCTAGAGTAAAAAAATTAAAGAGTTTACTAAAAAAATATGGTGGTAATTTTGAATATGGATCTGTGCAATTTGAAAAAGATAAGATTTGATTTTTATAGCAATGGAGATCGCACAAAAAATCTCTTGTTAATTTTTCAAATCTTGCTAAGCAAGATTTGTTCACTACAGGTAATTCAATTTTGGATTTTGGATTTTGGATTTTGGATTGTTTTCCTCAACTCTAATCTAAAATCTAAAATCTAAAATCTAAAATCTAAAATTCTCCTGACTCCTATTTATAATCGTTGTAGTATATTTAAACCATGTGTATCAGTTCCACAGGTGTTAAATAAACCATACTCCTCCGCTAACATTTGCACTTTTTCCGTTTCTACAGAGCAAGGTTTCCAAGGGTTAGGATTTTTATAAGCGTAGAAAGTCTCAACCCCATCAATACCATATTCAGCAGCTTGAGGAATTAAATCAAAGTGCGATCGCTTGTACCGTGCTGGATGAGCAAGTACAGCTAGTCCACCAGCGTCATGAATAGCTGCAATAACGTTAGCTGCTTGATAATCTATACCTGTAGAGGCTTTTCTTTGCAGATAAGGTTTCATACTGGAATGTTCTATTTCAAAACCATAAGCCAAAATATGTACTTCAGCATCTAGCAAACCTGCATTAATTTCTACACCACTCCACAAATGAGGAATGCTGCTATCAGCATGATTCCATTTCCAATCTTCTAACCAATCTCGTGCTAATTGATACCCACCAACGGCATGATGATCAGTAATTGTAAGCCCTTTCAAACCAATGGAGATCGCCTGTTCCATAAGTATATGTGGATGCAATCTACCATCCGAAAATACCGTGTGTAAATGAAAGTTGAAAAACCTGGGACAACTTTGAGCATCAAGGCTTTGGAAGACTTGTTTTAACATTTCTGTGGAAGCAGTAGTCCGGGCAAAATTTACAACCATAACCCCCTCTGATCAAAAATATGTGATTCTGAATAAAAGAACGCGGCACACTTACATACAAGAAATAGAACCGAGAAATTACTAGCACATTAAGCTAGTATTTAAAGCTACTTTTTAGGCTACAGTAATGATTTTTTTGCGATTTGTTAAAACTACGTTAGCAAATCTCAATCATTACAGTCATGAGTATTTTTGATTACTTATATAAAGAAATGCTAAATTTTTCAGAAAATTTCTATAAATACTGATACTGATATAGTTGTCAGTGATCAGCCGTCAGCTTTTGTTATTCAATTGCTATGAAAAATCTCAATTTCAGAGAAATGACAAATTAGTCTTAGCTGACTGCTGATGGCTGAATGCTTAAAAAAGACCAATTAATTCACCAGAACCAGCCACGACTTCACCAATGGTAAAAGAGGGAATATCCTGTGATTGAAAATGGCTAATTGCTTGTTCTGCTTGTTCGGGGGGCAGTATTAGCACAAATCCCACACCCATGTTAAATGTATTATACATAGATTCTGCACCAACAGAACCGGCTTGAGCTAACCACTGAAACACAGGGGGAATATTCCAACTACCAGGATTAATTTTAATAGCTTGACCTGTTCCCAGGCATCTGGGTAAATTTTCTGGTAAACCCCCACCAGTAATATGTGCCATACCGTGAACTTTTAAACCATTTTTCAATGCTGCTAATACAGATTTAACATAAATGCGGGTAGGAGTGAGAAAAGCATTACCGAGAGTTTGCCCATTTAATAACTCTGGAGTATCATTCCAAGAAAAACCACCATCACTAACAATCTTTCTCACTAAACTTATACCATTACTGTGAATACCTGCACTAGATAAACTTATGGCTACATCACCTACTTGTACTTGAGAACCATCTAACATCCGGTTTTTTTCGACTATCCCCACACAAAAACCCGCTAAGTCATATTCACCGACTTGGTAAAAACCAGGCATTTCTGCGGTTTCTCCACCTAATAAAGCCGCACCTGCGAGTTTGCAACCAGTAGCTATTCCTGCCACTACCTGAGTTAACTGCTCTTTATCCAGCTTACCAGTAGCTACATAATCGAGAAAAAATAGCGGTTCTGCTCCTGATGTTAGCACATCGTTAACACACATCGCCACTAAATCAATACCTACGGTGTCATGGCGGTTGAGAATTTGAGCAATTTTTAGCTTTGTACCCACACCATCTGTACCAGATACCAATACTGGTTCTTGATAACCTGTAGGCAGTTGAAAACAGCCCCCAAAGCCACCTAAACCACCTAATACTTCTGATCTGAAGGTACTGTGAACTAAATTGCGAATTTGGTCTACAAAAGCTCTACCTGCTTCAACATCAACACCTGCATCCCGATAATCCATGACTGTTTACACCGTGATCATTCTTTTTTCAACCCCGTTTATTATAGGGTAATTGGTAATTGGTAATTGGTAATTGGTAATTGGTAATTGGTAAATTTATTACTGTCACCTGTCACCTATCACCTCAAAATACCTGATCTTCAATACCTCGCCACCATTCACCTAAATTCATTAAATCTTGGTGAATATCTGCTAATTCTTGCTCGTAAGCTTCCGGTGATATTGTATCTCGCCGTTCTTGTAATTTTTTCAGCCGCAGTTGTACTAATAACCAAGGTTTAGAAATACTATCTGTAGCTTCTAGATATTGTGCTAATTCTTTACTATCCATAAAACCTGAATTTATTTTTCCTTTCATTGGAATTTTTCTGGTAAGCTGGTGGTTTACCACGCACGATAACGAAATCATTAGAGTTTAAGTTAACACCAGCTAAAGATAGAACATCACGCAGTCTGACACCTGTAATTTAACTTTACTACTCGGCCACCACACTCGAAAACCAACATTTTCTGTGAGGGAAAGACTAAATAAACCGGTCCTCCTTCCTCACGAGGAATTGGTTGATCATCTTTGGCAACTGCTAAAATAATTGGGTACTTGAGTAAATCTTCATAGTTACTTGATAAGCGTCATAACAGACAAAAGTAATTTCCGTAACACCGCTTTGAATGGCAAATTTTTGTAATAGTGAATTTACGTCTATTCCAGTAACCTAAAGCTAAGTTTTTCCAGACTTTCAATATAACCACATTCCAAACTATTACTTGAGACGGTTTACAGGTGACAGGTGACAGGTGACAGGTGACAGGTGACAGTAATAAATTTACCAATTACCAATTACCAATTACCCATTACCAATTACCAATTACCCATTACCAATTACTAACAAATTTTATGGTATTACAAGTACAAAATAACACTTACGAAGCGAAAACCCAGGAAATTGCTAAACAGGTTCTCGCTGCAACTGGGGAAAGTCGTTCTTTTCTGGCTTCTTTGCGCGATCAGATGCGCTGGGATGATAAGTTACTCGCTTGGGCTATGAGTAATCCTGGGTTACGAGTCCAGTTATTTCGATTTATTGATACTTTACCCGCTTTACATAGTAAATCAGAAATTGCATCCCATTTGCAAGAATATTTGGGTGATGAGTCGGTAGAATTACCCGCAGCTTTAAAGGGTATGCTGAATTTTGCTAACCCTGATTCTATGCCGGGACAGGTAGCGGCTACAACCGTGGAAACTGCTGTGCAAACTTTAGCACATAAATATATATCTGGGGAAAATATCCAACAGGTAATCAAAACGGTGGAAAAGCTCAGAAAAGAAAAGATGGCTTTCACTATTGATTTACTTGGGGAAGCCGTAATTACGGAGATAGAAGCACAATCTTATTTAGAAAAATACCTGGAATTGATGCAGCAGTTGGTTGAAGCATCGAAAAAATGGCAGCATATCCCCGCTATTGATGAAGCGGATGGGGAAATGATTCCTAAAGTGCAGGTTTCAGTAAAATTAACTGCGTTTTATTCCCAGTTTGATCCGTTAAATGCTAATGGTAGTGAACAACGGGTGAGCGATCGCATTAAGATTTTATTACGTCGTGCAAAAGAATTGGGTGCAGCAGTACATTTTGATATGGAACAGTACGCCTATAAAGATATTACTTTGAAGATTCTCAAAAAGCTTTTACAGGAAGAGGAGTTTCGTGAACGTACAGATATCGGGATCACTATCCAAGCATATCTGCGTGACAGTGAACAAGATGCAAAAGATGTCATTGCATGGTTAAAACAGCGCGGTTATCCTCTTACTATTCGTTTGGTTAAAGGTGCATATTGGGATCAGGAAACTATCAAAGCTGAACAAAAACACTGGAAACAGCCTGTTTTTAATGATAAAGTGGCAACAGATGCCAATTTTGAGGCGATAACTCAGCTTTTGTTAGAAAATCACGAGTATGTTTATTCTGCCATAGGTAGTCATAATGTTAGATCCCAATCTAGGGCGATCGCCATAGCAGAAAGTCTCAATGTTCCCCGTCGTCGTTTTGAAATGCAAGTTCTTTATGGGATGGGTGATAAAATTGCCAAAGCCTTGGTAGATAAGGGTTATCGGGTTCGGGTATATTGTCCTTATGGTGACTTATTACCGGGAATGGCTTATTTAATTCGTAGATTGTTGGAAAATACGGCAAATAGTTCTTTTTTACGTCAAAATCTGGAAAATAAGCCTGTTGATGAGTTGTTAGCTCCTCCAATTATAGATTTTTCTCACGCAAAGGCGCAAAGTCGCAAAGAAGAGAAGGAAGGTTTTGTTGGTGTTGCGGATACGGATTATGCTGAGGAGGAGAAAAGAAGGGTTTCTCAAGTTGCTTTCCAAAATGTGCGTCAGCAGTTGGGTAGGACTTATTTACCTTTGATTAATGGTGAGTTTGTAAATACGACAACGTTTGTTGATTCTCTGAATCCTTCTAATTTTGGTGAGGTTGTTGGTAAGGTTGGACTTATCAGCGTTGAACAAGCTGAGGAAGCAATGAAGGCTGCTAAAGCTGCTTTTCCTGGTTGGAAGAAGACACAGGTTAAGCAACGTGCTGATATTCTGCGGAAAGCTGCTGAGTTGATGGAAGAAAGACGTGCTGAACTTTCTGCTTGGATAGTTTTGGAGGTGGGTAAACCTGTTAAGGAAGCTGATGGGGAGGTTTCGGAAGCTATCGACTTTTGTCTTTATTACGCTGATGAGATGGAACGTCTTGATCAAGGTGTAATCTATGACGTTGCTGGTGAAACTAATCGTTATATTTACCAGCCTAAAGGAATTGCGGTTGTAATTTCTCCTTGGAATTTTCCTTTGGCTATTGCTTGCGGTATGACTGTTGCTGCTTTGGTTTCGGGGAATTGTACTTTGCTGAAACCTGCGGAAACTTCTTCTGTGATAACTTCTAAGTTGACGGAAATTTTGATTGAAGCGGGAATACCTAAAGGTGTTTTTCAATACGTTCCTGGTAAGGGTTCTCAAGTTGGTGCTTATTTAGTGAACCATCCTGATACTCATGTAATTGCTTTTACTGGTTCTCAAGAAGTGGGATGTCGAATTTACGCAGAAGCAGCAATTTTAAAACCTGGTCAAAAGAATCTGAAAAAGGTAATTGCGGAGATGGGAGGGAAAAACGCGATTATTGTTGATGAAAGTGCTGATTTAGACCAGGCTGTTGTCGGGGTTGTCCAGTCTGCTTTTGGGTATAGTGGTCAAAAGTGTTCTGCTTGTTCACGGGTTATTGTTTTACAACCTATCTATGATGCTTTTGTAGAAAGGTTGGTGGAAGCTACGAAGTCTTTAAATATTGGGGAAGCGGAGTTACCCAGTACCCAAGTTGGTCCGGTGATTGATGGAAATGCACGCGATCGCATTTTAGAATATATTGAGATTGGAAAAAAAGAAGCTATTTTAGCTTTGGAGTTATCTGCACCCAATCAAGGTTATTTTATCGGACCTGTGATTTTTTCTCAAGTTTCCCCAGATGGGGTTATTGCACAGCAGGAAATTTTTGGTCCTGTTTTATCGGTGATTCGTGCTAAGGATTTTACGCAAGCTTTGGAAATTGCCAATTCTACAAACTACGCTTTAACAGGTGGTATTTATTCTCGTACACCTTCCCACATTGAACAAGCACAAGCAGAATTTGAAGTTGGTAATTTGTATATTAACCGCAATATTACCGGGGCAATTGTCGCGCGTCAACCTTTTGGCGGTTTTAAACTTTCTGGTGTAGGTTCAAAAGCAGGTGGTCCAGATTATTTATTGCAGTTTCTAGAACCAAGGAGTATTACAGAGAACATTCAACGTCAGGGTTTTGCCCCAATTGCAGGTAATGAATAATTAGGGTTGGCTGAAAAAGTCTTTCCGTGAAAATTAAAAATTTCCAGGAGTCAGGAGTTTGAGGATATCAAGGAGTTTTTTGTATTTTCAAACGAGGTAAAAACCAACAAAGTGCAAGGTTTTCCTACTCATAGCTTCCAAAACCTTGCACCTATTTTCTTTGTTATCACCCTCAAACTCTTTATCCATCCAGGTTTTGAGTTTATTCAGCAAACCCTAAATGTGTATCTGCTATATAAAACCTAGACAAAACTAGACTTTACTTTCTACTTCAACGGGAGCATGGGAGCAGTTATCCCTCAGTAGACTTTCACGCCTTAGCCAGACGCGATTGTGTTCCAATTAAGTTTCTGAAAAAGACTACCA